>JBJEMQ010000026.1:3247-15998 GCA_051879755.1 Coprococcus sp.
GCTACCTTGTTTGTTGTTCCTGCCTCCACTACTACTGTCTCAAGGCTTCCCTTTGCTACTTCCTTTTCTACCTCAAACTGGTATGTTGTTGTCTGGTCTGCCTTAACTTCCTTTGTAAGACTTGTTACGCCTGATGCCGTATATCCGTCCGGCACCTTTGTTACCGTAAGGGTATAGTCTCCTACTTCAAGGTCTTCTACAACCACACTTCCGTCTGCCTTTGAGGTCACTGTCTTTATTAATTCGCCAGCTTCATTCCTTACTTCTATCGTTGCTCCGGCTACCTTGTTTGTTGTTCCTGCCTCCACTACTACTGTCTCAAGGCTTCCCTTTGTTTCTTCTTCCCCTGTTGAATCCTCAATACGTTCCAGAACAAAATCTGCCTTCGTTGTTATTCCTTCCTCTACAACTTTATCCTGCGATTCAGGTATGTCATAACCATCCGGCACTTCTACTACTTCTACAGTATAACTGCCTGCAGGAAGATCAGGTACTATCACTTTTCCTTTGGCATCTGTTTCAAATATACCTACTGATTCTCCTTCTTCATTATATATTTCTACCTTTGTTTCCGGTATAGGATCTTCAGTTGTCTTATCCTTGACTGTTATCTCAAGGCTTCCCTTTTCAACTTCTCCTGAATCCGCTTCTATAATGAATGGATATGTAGTTGTCTTATCTGCTTCTACTGTCTGTTTTAATTCCTTATTGCCCGATACTTTATATCCATCAGGTACACCTGTTACTACAAGAGTGTATTCTCCGGGTTCAAGACCTGATACCGCAACATTATAATCCTTTGCGGATACTACGCTTTTGATAACATCACCATCAGCATTTTTTACATCAATTGTTACGCCGCTTATCTGCTCGCCTGTTCCTTTAACCGTTACCAAAGTATCAAGACTTCCCAGTTTTACTGTATCCGGCGCTGCCGGAGTCGCATTATATGGATAAAAATGTCCTTCTGACTGACAGGAAAGAATTTCTTTTGCAATTACATTTCCCTCATAATTACCGCCTGTTACGGAAATAGCTGCATTTGGAGCCACAATATGACCACATCCCTGAGTTATATTAACAGATGTCGCATCAACTATATTGGTCATAAACTTCATGCCACCCACATTAAGCTCAGAAGTTCCACAATCATTTGCCATATTTTTCAGCTTGTTCTCAAAAGTTCCATATGGGTCAGATGAATTAAACATAACACGCTTAGTTGTAGCTGTCGGATCTGTTACCCATGCAGACCCAAATTCCAATTTCACTTCATCTACACCTACAATATTAATTGTACAGTCTTTTGTTTTGAAATCGTCCACACTATTTAAACCTGTTACATTTATTGATGTAATTTTATAGAACAAATCTGCATCTATGGTATAACTGCTGTGCTTTGAAAAATCCAGATTAAGAAGCTTCGGAGAACCATTACCATAATCAACTATATCTGAATCTGCCGGCTTATATCCCGCATCTGCCATAGCCTTTGACTCTGCTCTAATAGTTGCAAAAGCCGAATCAAAATTTATATATGGAACGGACACCTGTTCAAAATAAGTGCCACTAAGATTACCCTCCATATAATAACACTTTGTAGCTCCTACATACTTTGCATATTCATCCTTAAGCGTTCCTGTAAAATTATTAAAGTAAGCTCCTGCGGCATAGTTGTTTACGCTAGTTACTTTAGCAAAATAACTATTCTCAATTGCACCATCACCAAATGCCCCTATTGAGCCCGTACCGCCACACGCTACTGCTCCTACGCTATGTGACCCCGTATTCATATCGCCCTCTACAAACAACTGATATTTACTCAAAATCTCAGTTATTGAATAACCACCACTATATGTAATAGCGTCGCTGGTATTGCCACTGGCTTTTGCAGAAATATTCGGCACACAAGTCGTTATAATAAGTATCATTGCCAAGAATGCTGCAAAAAATCGTTTTTGTTGTTTCGCAATCTTCATTATGCATTCCTCCTCAAACATATTTTTCTCTTGTTTTGTTCTGCTTAAAATGTGCTTCAATTTTTTAAGCCTAGATAGAGACATATTACAATTAATTGCCTTTTTACGTCTAGTAACAATTTGCACAATTGTATATGTATAATTCTAACAAAACATTTTTCAACAGTCAACAAATGTATTTATTTTCCATATTTCTCCAACACCCGGAAATGCAAATTGTTTTTCATAAAAAATTAATACCGGATTCTTATTATTTCTGCTGACTTATAGTACATATCAAAATCCGTACCCACTCTCACCGAGTGTTTATATGTCCCAACTACCGGAATGGAATCCATCCATGTCCACTGTAACATATCTATACCCCTTCATTTTAATATACTCGACTATACTTTCACGATATTTCATAATCATATCCACAGCATCATAATCCACTTCTATTCGTACCAGGTTTCCATGGACACGGCATCTCACATTATATAAACCAATACTCCTAATATAATCCTCCATAGCTGCCACCTGCTCCAGCTGTGATTTGTTTAATCTCGTATTATATGGAAATCTCGTAGCCATACACGGGGCAGATGGTTTATCTGCAGTTTCTATTCCAAAATCCTTTGCCAGATATCTTATTTCACTTTTTGTCAAATGAACATCTGCCAATGGGCTGATAACACCAAGTTCTTTAAGTGCCTTTATACCCGGTCTAAATACATGCATATCATCTTCATTTGTCCCTTCAAGCACAACAAGATTACCCACATCCTTTTTTAACTTTGAGAACATACACTTCTTACAAAGGTAACATCTGTTTACAGGATTATTTTCAATCCCCGCTTCTTTCAATTCATCAACATGTATAACTCTTGATACAGCACCTATCTGTTCGGCCATTGATACAGCATCACTTATCTCCTTTGCCGGATGAAGAGTTGTCGCAATAGTATACGCATATACACTGTTTCCATTTTTATTTGCCGCATTAACCGCAAGCAAAAGAAGCAGACTACTGTCTACTCCTCCTGAAAATGCTACTGCTATATTACTTTTTGTATATTCATTTAAACGCTCACATAATAAGTTATACTTATTCATTAAATCTACCATAACACTCTCCCGAAATTATACGAAACGCGTCTCCAAAGCTCATTCCCGTTTTTCTGCAAATATCTGCTACACTTTCATATTCAGGGTAAAATCGTTTTTCTTTACCAACATCACATATTTTTACCAAAACCTTTCCTATTGATGTATCAATTCTCTTTATCTCTCTTGGAAGAACTGTACGCTCCATCAATACTCGCCTTATCCCAATGGTTGTAGTTTCGTGAAATATTATTTTTTCCATCTTTTCCAGAATTTCTTTGCTGCATATTACACTTAATTGATAAGCAGGTCTGTTCTTCTTCATAAATACCGGTGTATAATACACATCTCGTGCACCTGCTGCCATAAGCAATTCTATGACATACCCAAGATTCTCACCTGTTGCATCGTCAATATTCGTTTCAAGCTTGTAAATCATATCATTATTTACTGTCAAATCTCCCTCATCATCTTCATTAGTTTTTTGTGATATTTCTCCAATATATTTATTTTTATCTACCTGATTAATAATCATTATTCTAAGAATACTGGGCACTTCATAATTCCTCTTTCCGGCACCCGCACCTGTCTTTTCTATATAGAAGCTGTCAGGCAGTCTGCTTTCTGTAGCTATAGCAGCTACTATAGCAGCACCTGTCGGCGTAACAAGCTCAGCATTACTATTTGCAATATGCAACTTAAGGCTATACTTCTCCGCTATATTTACAACAGCCGGAACAGGTATAGGCAATATTCCATGGGCACATCTTATCGTTCCACACCCTTCGGCAAGCTCTGAAACAATTATATCTTCTATACCTAACTCATCTATACAAAAAGCCGCAGCTATAATATCTACAATGGAATCTACAGCACCCACTTCATGAAAATGGACAGTCTCAAGAGTCTCTCCATGTGCCTTTGCCTCTGCTTCACCCAGTATAGTAAAAATCTTTTTTGCTTTGAATTTTGCGTTTTCTGTAAGCTCCGTCTTATCTATAATATTAAATATATCTATAATTCCACGATGTTCATCATGATGCTGTTCGTGTCCATCATGATGTGGTTCATGTTCATGATGATGCGGTTCGTGTTCATCACGATATTGCTCATGTTCATTATGATTATGAACCCCGTATCCGTCTTTATAATTATGTTCACAAAGATGTCCAAACAAATATTCCATATTATTATCATGATTATCATATTCGTCATCAAGTACCACGTCAAAATCGCAGACATCAAGTCCCATTTTTCTTGTTCTGCTTATCTTCACATCAAAGCCCTTTATAGGCAGAGACGCAAGCACATTTTTAAGTTTTTCTTCATCAACACCCAAATCAAGCATAGCTGCAACAAACATATCACCACTTATGCCTGACATACATTCTAAATATAATTTTCTCATTACTGATCCTCGTTTCTTTCGCTGTATTAGTATTTACTCTCTCCTGCCATCCTGTTTATCTGTGTCGCTATATAACCGGCACCATATCCATTATCAATATTTACTACTGATACTCCATTTGCACATGAATTAAGCATCGTAAGCAGTGCAGAAAGTCCATTGAAGCTTGCTCCGTAACCTACAGACGTAGGTACTGCAATAACCGGCTTATCAACAAGCCCTCCTATAACACTTCCCAAGGCGCCTTCCATTCCGGCGACAGCAATAACACAATTTGCCGACTGAATTATCTCAAGTCTTGCAAAAAGCCGATGAATGCCGCTCACCCCTACATCATAAATACGTTCAACATTACTTCCAAAGAACTCTGCAGTCTGTGCAGCTTCTTCTGCTACAGGTATATCAGCCGTTCCTGCCGCACAAACTGCTATAAGCCCTGTCCGTTTCTTACATCGTTCTTCCAGCTTTAAAATATGTGATACTTTATCATAAGTAATCCCAGGAATCTCCTCTTGTACAATCTTATATTGATGTTCATCTGCTCTTGTGCCAAACACTTCTCCATCAATTTCATATATTTTCTTATATATATCCACAAGGAATTCGTCCGGTTTACCACTGCAAAACACCACCTCCGGAAAGCCATTTCTAATCTTCCTATGTGTATCCGGCTTTGCAAACCCCATATCCTCAAATGGCTTTCTGCGTAATATCAGTTCTGCTTCCTCTATAGATATATCTCCCTCTTTTAATTGAACTAAAATATCTCTTGTAAACATTATATATCCTCCGTTCAAAGTAAAACTTCTATAATTGTATTTACCTGTTGTTAACCCAATTTCTGTCAATTAGCTCTATTGCAGTTTTCTTATCAATCCCCAGTTTTTTATCTCAGCTATATAATCAGATACTTTTTCATTGGCCAGCATCTTCCTATGTCTATCTGTTAACGGTGCTTCCATATGAAGTATACTTTTTGAGCCTGCAAATGATATAATAAACCCTTCTCCCTCCATCTGCGACCTCCCCATTTACCATCTTAAGTTCTAGATAACGTACTATCGTATATAAATAATGCTTTCGCTAATTTATTTTAAATCCGAAAATCTAATACCATGTGCCACCTCGCAAACTGTATTACATCTATAGCACAGTCATTGTAATTGTACCATATTTGTAATACAGTTGTATGTCAATACATTTTTATTAATTATCCAAGTGCAACATCAAGTACCATCATCAGTGCAAAGCCTATTGCTGCACCAATCGTACCTATATTGCTATGCTCCCCTGCCTGTGCTTCCGGAATTAATTCTTCTATAACAACATAAATCATCGCTCCTGCAGCAAATGATAAGAGATATGGCATAATCGGTATGATTTTTGCTGCCAAAAGTATTGTTACAAATGCACCTACCGGTTCTACAACCCCCGATAATACACCACACAAAAAAGACTTTCCCTTATTCATCCCCTCACCTTTAAGAGGCATTGATATAATTGCTCCCTCAGGGAAATTCTGTATTGCTATTCCAATTGACAATGCCAACGCTCCCGCTATTGTAATTCCCGTATCTCCTGAAGCAGCTCCGGCATATGCCACTCCTACTGCCATTCCCTCCGGTATATTATGTATCGTTACCGCAAACAGCAGCATTGTTGTTTTTGACAGTTTGCTTTTAACTCCCTCCGGCTTATTACTTTCCAAATGAAGATGTGGTACAAGACTGTCTATTGCCAGCAGGAAAGCATTTCCCAAAAGGAAGCCCACTATAGCAGGAAACCATCCAGGCACACTAAGACCTTTTGACATTTCAAGCGACGGTATAAGCAAAGACCATACAGCAGCTGCCAGCATAACCCCTGCTGCAAAACCAAGCAGCATCTTTTCCAGTTTTTCGCTAATCTTATCCTTCATAAAAAACACCATAAGAGAACCCATTGATGTACCAATAAACGGCACCATTAAAACTATAAATTTTGTCACATTAATCTTCCTTTCTATTTCCTATTTTGTACTTATTATATTTTCCATCATAAACTCCTGATACAATATTATTCAAAACGGAGTCAATTAGTCCCCCCTAACTATATTTTATACCCTATTTTATAAAAAAAGACAATATATGCTGTCTATTCGTATTACTAAATATCAGCCATATATTGTCTTTACAAGCTTTATGTTTAAATCGTGCTCTGTTATACAAATACTATCAGAACCAATTATGATAATTCCAAATCCGGTTTTTCAAATTCCTTCAGCTTATACTCATACGCCTCTCTCATAGCCGCTTCATAAGGAATCTTTTCCACAGGATGTCCTAATTCATTCAACAGAAAATGCACAAAATCAGGATTCTGAATAAGAAGCGGTCCGAGCAAATAGGTAGCAATAAGTCTTCCTGTAAATATTCCCTCATAATTTGTATCAGGATTCATGCCCTTTCCTATATCAGTCTTACAAAATGAAATATCCTCAGGAATACCATAAGTATGTGAAAATCTGCTACTATAGCCTATAAGTGTGATATCCTTAAACTTAGCTTTCATCAGATTATTAAAACGATTAGGTGCCTGTCTTACTGAATAGAATTCGAAACAGCCAAGACCATCTACCTTACTGCCATCCTCTCTCTGTATATATGAACCAAGTAACTCAAGAGAATTACCTACAAATAAAAACAATGTTTTTCCATCCTTAATCATCGCAGCAATCTCTTCCTTGTACTGCATCAGGCGGCTAAGTATAAGCTCCTGACTTTTCTCACTCATAGAACACATATATACAAGGTCAATATCTTCCTGCAAAAACAGAGGTTTATCATTTAAGTCTGTAGAAATAAATTCTGCTTCCGGGAGACATTGTGATAAATATTTCATATTTCCTTTATCTCCAAAGAGAGTACAAATCTCCGGATATAATACTTCAATCTTCATTATCTCCCCTCCTCAAGTCTCTTTATAATCTTCTGCTTCATCTCACATGACATACCATAATTCTCGCAATCATATAAGATGTATACTCTATCTACATCTTTAAGTGTTACCTGGTCAGCTGCAGCAACCTCACTTGTATTTACCTGAATTTTTTCTTCAGGTATTCCTGCTATAAGGCATCTGACTTTATGGTCGTAGCATCTTGGTCCTGAACAAATAATCTGAACTACATCATCCCTGTTAAACTGTTCAAATTCCAGATCATATATCCAGCCCGAATATTCAATACTCTTTTTCCTGTCACTCAAATCATCCATAGCAAGTATTATAGCTTTTCTTCCCTCTTCATTTGCCACATATTCAAAGGTTCTTGAGGAAGAAACTGCACTCTGCCCCTTACTCAATGCCTGAATAACTGTTACACCATTTACGGTCGTTTCATTGTGACGGGAATCAGGGACATGAATCTGGGCTATAAGCTCTTTAATACGTTCCTTTGTAAAGCCAATCTCACGAAGTGCTGAAATAACTGTCACTTCATTATATATATTAAATAATGCTGTATGAATAAGCGGATATACGGTTTCCGTATCTCCTTCTCTCATGGTAAGAGTCATGTTATCACGATTTATCTCAGTAGCAAGATACTTCTTATCTGCTGAATGGAGTCCACAATTAGGGCAGACAACATCACCTATATGATGATATCTGAGATAATTATACTTAAGCTTTGTTCCACACTCAGGGCATAACTGATAATCAGCAATCAGATTATATGGTTCAGTCTTATCATCCGGCTGCTTTCCAATTCCATAAAATACTCTTTGGCTATTTTTCTTTAACATGCTCGAACACAACTCATCTGCATTAAGAACAACTTTGGCAGAGTCCGGACAATAGGTATCTATAACACTAAATATATAATCAGGATGTGCATTTCTCTTTAATGAATCACGAAATAGTCCGGTTACTACAAGGTAATCCGGGTTTACATATGGCAGTATAAGTCGTGATGCTCTCTCGTCCACCTCAAATACTGTCGCATCTACACGACATTTACCCGTCCATTTAAGACTATTCACAACATTTGTAGTACAACCCGGTACTATATTAGAGCCTGTCCTATTGCTAACTACTTTTTTCCCATCCTTTTCAAGACAATCTGTTAACAGATTTGAAACTGTTGTTTTCCCATTTGTACCTGTAACACATATGGCAAGAGGTGCCTTTGGTGCCTGTGCCAGAAAATCCGGGCAAATCTTTTGCGCAACAACACCAGGTGTATGAGTACCGTTTCGTCCCATCAGACGAATAACCGCTTTACTTAACTTTGCAGCAACCAATGCTACATGAAATCGAAAAGATGCCATCACTTTTCTCCTTTGCATATTCTAAAAAATTCCATGTAATTCTACATCTATATATAAGTGTTTGTCAATTTCTATATGCCTATTCGTCCATATTGTAAAGGCAACATTCTTTTGTTGCAAATAAAATAGCAAACTATTTCTTCAATATACAACCTCATAGCCCTTATATCTCTTGTAAATTTTGACGAAATATGAGATAATATAAGAGAAATTATGCATCAATTTGTCAAAAAGGAGGGGATACTATGGATACACTATTATATTTTGATTATTGCGCCATAATCATCATAAGCATTTTAATTATATCTACAATATCCCGCAGTATGGTCAGTGGCCGGGCCAACCTTTTGTTTCTTTCAGTAATGATTGTTTCCTTTATAGCTGCCGGAACAGACATATGGTCCGTACTTCTTGATGATGCAGGCACAAGGCATATTTCTCAAAAATATATAGCAAACACATTGTATCTGTTTTTCCACAGTCTTACTATGCCACTATATATCACTTATATAATCGCACTGACTGATACATGGCATTTAATACGCAAAAACAAATGTCTCTATTTGCTGATGCATCTACCGTTGCTTATTGTTATTGTTTTCCTTATAGAAAACTTATTTATGCATAATTTATTTTACATTAACGAAGATGGTCACTATACAAGAGGTCCTATCTTCTTTGTAATATATCTGATTGCATATATATATTTTCTTTTTGGATTAATATATATAATGTATTATCGCAAGCTTTTTACAAAGCGCAGATATTCATCACTTATCATGATGTTTCCACTTATGCTGTTTGCAACACTTTTCCAAATGATGATGCCTCAAATATTGATAGAAATGTTTTGTAATGCCATATGCATATTATATATCTGCATGATGATTCAAAGGCCCGAAGAAATTATGGATACGATAACAGGACTTCGCAATCTGACAGCATATGTAGATGATATGAACCGGTCTGTCATCACAAAAAAGGATAACAAAATAATTATTATCAATGTTACCAATTATAATGTTGTCAGGAAAATGCTGGGATATAACAATAATATACTTATGAAAAAACACATATCAGATTATTTCCGCAATCTGAATGTAGATATGTCATTAAATGCTGAATTATACTACCTCGGAAGTGGCAAATTCCGTGTAGTTACAGGCACACGTGCATTTAACAAAATAGAGGCAGCAGCAGAAAGAATAAATTCCGATTTCAAACCTAATATAAAAATAAATCATATGGAAGTCAATCTTACAGCATGTGTATGTATTGTTGATTTTCCTTTCGACATAAAGGATGCAGAAACGCTCATTGCTTTTGGCAACGAATTGGACAGCAGATATTATTCCGGAAATGTTATAATGGCCAAAAACATATTCAATCAGACAAAATATGATGTTATGAAAAGCATCGATAGCATTATCGAATATGCACTTACAAATAATAAATTTGAAGTATACTATCAGCCTATCTATTCTGTTATGACAAATAATTTTATATCAGCTGAGGCACTATTACGACTGCATACAGATGATGGTGGTTTTATTTCCCCTGATATATTTATTCCTGCGGCAGAAAAAAGTGGTGCAATTCATAAAATAGGTGCTTTTGTATTAGATGAGGTATGCAGATTTATTGCAAGTGAAGATTTCAATAAACTCAAAATAAATTATATAGAAGTTAATCTTTCTGTAGCACAGTGTATGCAGAGCGGACTGGCAAACGATATAATGAGCACTATTAAAAAATATAATATCAAGCCTTCACAATTGAATCTCGAAATTACAGAAACAGCTGCCTCATATTCACAGAATACCTTAATGGATAATCTTAACAAGCTTGCAGACTTTGGTATTAATTTGTCCCTTGACGATTTTGGTACAGGATATTCAAACATGATGAGAATAGCATCTCTTCCACTTAGTATAGTGAAACTGGACAAAACATTTACAGATATTAAGAATAATGCAAATATTTGCATTGTACTTGAAACTACAATCCATATGATTAAAGAAATGAACATGGAAATTGTTGTTGAAGGAATCGAGACAGAGGAACAGGCGAGAAGGTTTGCAGAACTCGAATGTGAATTTATTCAAGGCTATTATTATGCAAAGCCTATGCCAAAATCACAATTCAAAGAATTTGTATTAGAAGCTAATTCATAACATACATTAATAAACGAAGCAAAGAGTTGCTTTTTTGCAACTCTTTGCTTCGTTTTAACAACATAATGGAGACTCAAGAGCTACAGCTCCAGAGCACCTATTATTCCCTGCTCACCCTTTAACATTGCAGGCACTATATATTCATCTAAATTCTCAAGTTCAGGAGCAAGTATATATTCAGCCATAATTTCTGCATATTTTTTTCTTATCATTGGGAAAAGAAACTCATTATCCATAACACCGCCACCTAGGACTATACGTTTTGTAGATAAAACCATAGTATATGTTACAAGTGCCTGTGCTATATAATAGCTCTCCAAATCCCACACCGGATGTTCCTTTGGAATATCTTTTCCATTCATATTAGTTCTTCTGCCAAGCATAGGTCCTGCTGCCAGTCCTTCGATACAATTCTCATGGAACCGACATTTAGAAGGAACATCATCATCAGCTCGTCTTTGAAGAATTACATGGCCTGCTTCAGGATGAAGCATACCATGAAGTAGTTCTCCATTAACAATAATTCCTGCGCCTACTCCTGTTCCAATAGTAATATACATTCCGTTATCTATACCCATCAGAGCTCCCTGTTTGTATTCGCCCCAGGCAGAAGCTCCTACATCAGTATCAATTTTTACAGGGCATCCTAATGCATTATGGAATGTCTCATAAAAATTGAAGCCTTGCCAATCCTTTTTTGTTGAATTTAATATTGTTCCGAACTTCTCAGAATTCTTATCCAGATTTATAGGGCCAAACGCACCTATACCTAACTGACATATATCGTATTTTTTAAAATATTCTATTATCTCTGCCGATGTTTCCTCTGGTAATCTCGTAGGAATAGAAACTTTATCTATTATTTTCTTATTTTCATCTCCTATAGCACATACCATTTTTGTTCCGCCTGCTTCTAAAGCGCCGTAATACATTATTTATCCTCCTTGCATATATGTATCGCCACCTCATTTCGTCTCAGTGGCACGTCATCGAAGCACACCCTCTGTATGATGCTTTACATCATATGTGTTTCTCCGAAAAATACTGTTTTAATTATACCTTCTTTCATATGAAAAGTCACTACTTTTTTAGCCTTGTAATTTTCATTTCACTTTGTTAATATTGTATCAAAGTCAAAGTACACTTTTCTTTTAATATCACAATATATGTGATAAACAGTTTGAACATGGAGGGTACAAATTGTGCAGAAATATAAATTTCGCAATTTTATAATCTATATACTTCTGCTTATGTCAATAATTTCTGTATTTAGTACAGGTATTGACATTTCAAAACAGATGCCTTCGCATAATAGTTCAAATGAACAAACACAGTCTTTTTCTGCCAAGGAACATTTCTCAAATGACATTATTTCCAATATAAATGTTGCTACGTCAGAAAATACCATTGCAAATTTCCTGCAGAACCAGAAAAGCAATTCAGGTTTTTCTTATAAAACCTCTCTTTACTTTTTATATTCCCTGCTTTTTATATCAGGGTTATTTCTGTTTACTTATCAAAAACGATATATGGTTTATAGTCACCATTTTATCTCAAAAATAGGATATCATATTACATATATAGAAGATTTGGATGGTCGAAAAAAAATCTCATAATCAACTTTTTAATACTTATTTTTAGCAACGCAGCGGCTTCGTCTTTAATAGTATCAAGCTACTGGTTCTATTAGTGCGACCTTTTTTATGATTTAAAGCAGAATACTCGTGACTTAAATCACAAGACGAATGTAAAAGACGAGGCTCTATTTTTGATAATAAAAAGGAGTTATGAGATTAT
>JBJEMQ010000027.1:0-15973 GCA_051879755.1 Coprococcus sp.
AATCAGATTCTCACCTTCATCTGTTGCGATAGACCAGTTATTATGCTTACCTGAACCATTTACACCTGCAAATGGCTTCTCATACAATACACACTCAAGATTATGCTTTGCAGCAACCTTCTTCATTGTAGCCATAACAAGATGGTTCTGGTCTGTTGCAACATTTGTTGTTGAGAAAATAGGTGCCAGCTCATGCTGAGCAGGTGCAACCTCGTTATGCTGTGTCTTTGCAAGAATACCGAACTTCCACAGTTCTTCATTAAGCTCTGTCATATACTCTGCAATCTTATCTTTGATAGCACCAAAATACTGGTCATCAAGTTCCTGTCCTTTTGGTGGCATAGAACCAAACAATGTACGTCCGCACATCTTAAGGTCAGTTCTCTTTGCGAATTTATCTTTATCAATAAGGAAATATTCCTGCTCAGGTCCAACTAAAGATGTTACCTTTGTAGCTGTTGTATTTCCAAAAAGTCTAAGTGCTTTTAATGCCTCTTTATTAATAGCATCCATAGAACGGAGAAGAGGTGTCTTATAGTCAAGTGACTCACCTGTATATGAAGTAAATGCTGCCGGAATGCAAAGGATGCATGTTCCCTCAGCTGTATTCTTTACAAATGCAGGTGATGTACAATCCCATGCTGTATAACCTCTTGCAGAACATGTTTCACGAAGACCGCCTGATGGGAATGATGAAGCATCAGGTTCAGCCTTAATAAGCTCCTTACCTGTAAACTGAAGAATAACTCCTCCATCACCAACTGTACTTACAAATGAATCATGCTTCTCTGCTGTTGTCTCTGTAAGAGGCTGGAACCAATGTGTATAATGTGTTGCACCAAGCTCCATAGCCCATTCTTTCATAGCAGCCGCTACAGAATCAGCTATAGATGTATCAAGAGGTGTACCTTTATCTATAGTAGCTCTTAAAGACTTGTAAACAGCCTTTGGGAGACGTTCTCTCATTACCTGGTCTGAAAATACATGTGAGCCAAATACGGCTGAAATCTTGTTCATCATAATATTATACTTCCTTTCATGTATAAATTTTGCTGTGAATGTGAATACAAACTTATGTATCTATAAAAATAGAAAAAGGTGTCCTCATAATTGAGAACACCTTCGTTCGTTTCACATTATTCATTTGCTACGTATAAAATACTATCTTTGCGAAAAAAAATCAACCCCTAAATGAAAATTTATTTAAAAAATTTTTTCTTTTACTTACTTACCTTTCTGAAGTTCTTCTTTCCGCGTCTTACTACTATACCTTCTCCGTCGAATTTTTCTTCAGGTATAGTAACTGAAATATCAGCTATCTTATCACCGTCTACAGCTACACCGCCCTGTTCTACAGCTCTTCTTCCTTCATTTCTTGAAGTAACAAGACCTGATTTCACAAGAACAGATATGATATCAATGGCACCTTCTTTAAAATCATCCGGGCTAAGTGTTACTGACGGCATATCTGCTGCCACACCCTTTGAGAATAATGCTCTTGCGCTTTCCTGTGCTTTTACAGCCTCTTCCTCACCATGAACCAGCTTTGTAAGTTCATATGCAAGAATTTCCTTTGCTTCATTTAACTGGCTGCCTTCCCAGCTATCCATCTTGTCTATTTCTTCAAGCGGAAGGAAAGTCAGCATTCTGATACATTTAAGTACATCAGCATCTGCCACGTTTCTCCAATACTGGTAGAACTCAAATGGTGATGTTTTTTCAGGGTCAAGCCATACAGCACCTTTTTGTGTCTTACCCATCTTCTTACCCTCTGAATTAAGAAGAAGTGTAATAGTCATAGCATATGCATCCTTGCCAAGTTTTCTTCTGATAAGCTCAGTACCGCCAAGCATATTGCTCCACTGGTCATCACCACCAAACTGCATATTACAGCCATATTTCTGATACAATGCATAAAAGTCATAACTCTGCATAATCATATAATTGAACTCCAGGAAGCTCAATCCCTTTTCCATACGCTGCTTATAGCATTCTGCACGAAGCATGTTATTTACTGAAAAGCATGCACCTACCTCACGCAGGAGCTCTACATAATTGAGGTCTAAAAGCCAGTCTGCATTATTTACCATAAGAGCTTTTCCATCTGAAAAATCAATAAATCTGCTCATTTGCTTCTTGAAACACTCTATATTATGTTCAATTGTTTCCTTTGTAAGCATCTGTCTCATATCTGTTCTTCCTGATGGGTCACCAATCATACCTGTACCACCACCAAGAAGTGCTATAGGCTTATTTCCTGCCATCTGAAGTCTCTTCATAAGACAAAGTGCCATGAAATGACCTACATGAAGGCTGTCTGCTGTCGGGTCAAATCCTATATAAAAAACGGCTTTACCATTGTTAATCAACTCTCTTATTTCATCCTCATCTGTAGTCTGGGCTATAAGTCCTCTCGCTACAAGTTCCTCATAAATCTGCATGATGGTTCCTCCTAAAATAATTTTAATACACAAAATCGTTTAATTATAACATTATGAATATTTATTGACAACTCCTATATTTCATTACTGCTTCCTGACTGCAGCATATTTCTCACAACTCCGGCAATCAGTCCCACAAATAGAAATACATATGGAGTCGTAATAGACTGGTTCAGATTGAATGCCGCCTGTGCACAATATGATAAAATAACTGTTGCAAAAACATATAGCACAGTTTTTTTTCTTCCATATCTTATACCACAAACCACTGCTCCTATTATGACAACAAGATATGACAACACACCAAACAGCCCCATTGTAACAAGGTACTGCAGATATTCATTATGGGCATTATCGTATACAACTCCCGTTATATCCATCATCTCATCATAATAGCCTGACACCATAAGTGCCTTTACCGATTCATTTCCATTTCCAAACAGCTTATTGAGCACCGGAAAGTCTTTATAAGCCTCGATAAGCCGCTTCCATACAAAACCACGGTCACTTCCCCAGTGGTCATCAAATACAAAGATGCTAAACTGCTGCTCTATACCTACACCAATCACTGTTACAACGGTAGCAGCAACTATTACTGCAGCCACAATAACCTGAGTTTTAATTGAAAATATATTTTTTTTCCGTAATACCAATGCTGCAATCAATATAATAATAAACACGATATCAACAGCTACTAATATGGTTATATGTTCTGATGCTCTTCCAATTCCTGATATTCTGTCAATACCTCGCATAGTCAATTTGCTTACAAGCGCCATAGCTATATATCCATTAATCGCCATGACAAGTGCTGTCATATAACCGGCAAAGCTTTTATTAACTATGGCAATAAACAACAGGCAGATGGCTGCAAAGCCACATCCGGCATACACGCTGTCACTATTTGCGGCAATCAATGCACCACCGCCTATGAACACTACAGCTCCATATAATACCTTGAGCAGTTTTCCGGATTCAAATATAAACATTCCCATGCAAAAAATCATTGATATACAGATAAAGCTTGCAAATGTATTGATATTGCCAAAAGTAGATATAAACAGCCTCCTCTGTTCTCCTCTTACTCTGTCTAACAGATTAAATGGATTAAATCCCAAATGCTGTAATATTCCAATAATATATGTAATTGCAGATACTACAGCAAATATTGGCAAAACGAAATCTTTTAACTCATATCCATATGCCAGACACACATACATAATAAATACAATTATCATAAATTGAAGTCCGCATCTTCTGCCATCTTTACCTGTAAATGCGTTATCTTTATTCTCTGCCATAATCCATGCCATAAATCCTGATATCATGAATATAAGCATAGAAATATCTATCATGATTATCAACGACTTCCTGCTATGCGTAGTCTCAGATATGCTATTGCCATCGGAAATTAAACGGCCGGACTTATATGACAAGCGCCCCAGATATCTCATCAATACAGCAAGCACAAAAAGCACACTATATGCAATTACCCCTACTTTAAATAACAGATACTTTGCATCTGTTATATCAAAGTATCTGTCTTTCATAAACAGCGGATATACAACAAACATGCATACAAGAAACATAGTTGTAATCCACATAACTATCTGCTCATCATAGTCTTTCTTATGTTCTATATCTAATTGTCTCTTATTTCTTCTTTTTTTCATTGAAGAAGTCATAACAAACTCCTACTATACTACTTTTTCAAAATCTGATGCCGGATGCTTACATAGCGGACATATAAAATCTGAAGGAAGTTCATCACCCACATATTCATATCCACATACAGTACAGCGCCATACTGTTTTACCCTCTGGTGTTTTTCCTACTGCTTCAGGCTTTGGCTTTATATTAGATTGATAATATGCATATGTTGCAGATGGCGCGTTGTCAAGAACCTCCATATCAGTAACCTGTGCAATAAAAAGTATATGAGTTCCCATGTCTACCATCTGCTGAACATATGCTGATATAAATCCATTTGTTCCTTCTGTTATATAATAGACATCATTTAATCCTCGTTTCATTCCTGTAAATCCATCAAATTTATCCACGTCTCTTCCTGATTGGAACCCAAATCTCTTAAACAAAGAGAAATCTGCTTTTTCTGACAAAATGGATACGGTCATTTTTTTTGTATTCCGTATCATGTCACATGTAAGATTATTTTTATTTACAGCTACACTTATCATCTGCGGCTCAGACGTAAGCTGTATAGCTGTATTTACAATACAGCCATTATCCTTTTCTCCCTCTCTTGCTGTCAATACAAAAAGTCCATAACTAAGCTTATGCATCGTCTTGTTATTCATATAAATCCCTCCTGTTCACAACACTATACTTTTCTTATAGCAACGGTGAAAGCAATCTCAATATGGCATCTATAAAAGTCATTCTTGAGAGATGCTTTTTGCACCAATTAGCATCTATCTCCTCTGATGTTTCAAATGTATCCAGCATATCCTTTTTTATATCAGCTATTGCTTTTGATTTATATATAAGTGTACCACATTCGAAATGATGATAAAAGCTTCTGTTATCCATATTTATGGAGCCGATAGATGCAAGCTTATCATCCGCAAGAAGACACTTTGAATGGATAAAACCGGGCGTATACTGATATATCCTTACTCCCGCTTCAATCAGCTCCCTGTAACTAGTCTGCGTCATACGGAATATAAATTTCTTATCAGGAATAGCCGGCGTAACTATTCTTACATCCACACCTCTTTTTGCAGACAGCTTCATAGCCGTCATAAGCTCATTCGTTACTATAAGATATGGTGTAAATATATAAATATAGTCTCTCGCATCATTTATCATCTGCATATATATGTTCTCACCCAGCACCTCTTTAACCAGAGGATTTGTTTTATACGGCTGGATATAGCCATCAGAATACTGACTGAAATCTTCTTTCGGCTTATAATTAAGATAGCTGCCTTCAACATACCTTACAGAATTCCACATCTGCAAAAACATAACCGTAAATCCCCATGCAGCTTCTCCTTCAAGTCTTACACCATCATCCTTCCACACACCATATGGACTGGCCTTATTTATATACTCATCTGCCAGATTAAAGCCACCCGTGTATGCGACCTTACCATCTATAGCAGTTATCTTTCTATGATCTCTGTTATTAAATATTGTTGCCAGAAACGGCACTACCTGATTAAAAGCAATACATTTAATACCATAAGACTCTAACTCCCGCCAATAATATTTACTTACATTAAATACCGAGCCTATGTCATCATACATAACTCTTACATCTATGCCCTCTGCGGCTTTTTCCTTGAGTATCTCAAGCACAGAATCCCACATCACACCATGGTCTATAATGAAATATTCCATAAATATATAATTCTTTGCCGCACGCAAATCTTCCAGCATATCAGGCCATGCATCATCACCCATGGCATAATATTTTACTGATGTATTCTTATATATCGGTGCTCCACCATATTCCTCAACATAATGAAACAATCGATAAGGCGGTTCCTCAGAAAGTTCCTCAGAGCTGCATCTATTCTGTCCATATATATCCTCATAACATTCCTGTTCCTTTACTCTAAGGAAATTTTTCTTTAAACGTTTTGGAATAAGCACATGTCCATAAAATAAATACATAAGCCCACCCAGCACAGGAAATGACAATATAGGTACTATCCATGCCAGCTTGATATCCGGATTTGTATCCTTTGTAATAAGGTATATCACCATCAGCAGACTAAGAATTGTAAGTCCCGCCGACAAATACGGATAATATGACTGCAATCCCCATATTCCCATAATAAGAACAAATACCTGCAATGCTACCAACAGACATGTCATAACCATTCTGCTAAAAATTCTATTTAATAATCTTTTCATAACAATACCCTGCTGCTGCCTTAATCATCATATTAAGCTGCCGCATTTCCTATTCTTATCTTATGTGTATATTATACTAGCACTTTGAAACAGATACAACCTCATAATCCTGTGCTTCTACCGTTTCTTTTAATAACTCATCGCCAATATCCTCTTTAAGTTTTACAACTGCCGTACCATCTGTATGGCTTACCACAGCCTCTTCCACCTGTGAAAGCTTCTCAAGGCATTTCTTCACTCTTGCCTCACAATGCTCACACATCATACCATTTATCTTTATTATCTTCGTCATGCTTTTATCCTCCTTAATCAATATTTCTTTTTTATTCATATCATCTTTTATATTAGCAATAGTTTTTCTGCCCTTATGATTTTCTGCATTTATTTTATTTATATCAGATTTCTTTATTCTGTATTTTTTATTATTAGCATATATATCAACTAAATTCAACCTCAAAGCATTTGTTACAACACAAACACTCGAAAGACTCATTGCAAATGCTCCAAACATAGGATTGAGTGTCAATCCGAATAAAGGATACCAGCATCCGGCAGCCAACGGAATTCCTATAATATTATAAATAAATGCCCAAAACAAATTTCCCTTTATGTTAGACAACGTTGCCATACTAAGCCTTATCGCTGCAGGTACATCAAGGAGATTATTCTTCATAAGTACAACATCGGCCGCATCTATGGCAACATCCGTACCTGCGCCTATAGCTATACCGGTATCAGCCCTTGTAAGTGCAGGTGCATCATTTATGCCATCACCCACCATTATAACCCTGCCTTTTTTTTGCAGCTCACTTATAACCTTATCCTTACCTTCCGGCCAAACACCTGCTATAACTTTGTCGACCCCTGTCTCTCTTCCGATAGCGGCTGCAGTTTTTTCATTATCTCCGGTTAACATAACTACTGAAAATCCCATATTTCTAAGTTCTGATATTGCTGCCCGGCTATCTTCCTTAACCGTATCGGCCACAGCTATAATTCCCAAAAGATTCATCTGTCCATTACCGGACTCAACAGCAAAATACAGCGGAGTTTTCCCCTGTTCTGACAATTCTTCTGCTTTTGAAATAATTCTTTTATCAATTGAATTTGTATTTGTATCCTCTATATATCGTTTTACATAACTCTTATTACCACCCACTATCCGTTTACCATCTATCATACCTGTAAGTCCATTTCCCGGTACGGCAGCAAAATCTGTTATCGGCAGACCCTTAAGCTTCATATCATCCCCTTTTTTTACAACTGCCCCGGCCAGAGGATGTTCACTTAAGCACTCCAGTGAGTACGCATATTTAACAAATTCTTTTTCATTTACATTATCAGCACATATTATATCTGTTACTACAGGCTTACCATTTGTTATGGTACCTGTTTTATCCATAACTACAATATCCGATTTGCCAATCTGCTCTAGAGCAGCTGCATTCTTAAAAAGTATTCCATTCTTTGCTCCTTTGCCACTTCCTACCATAATAGCAACCGGAGTAGCAAGCCCCAGTGCACATGGGCAACTTATTACAAGAACTGCTATACCTCTTGAAAGTACAAAACCTGCACTTTTTCCTGCAATAATCCAGACTATCACTGTAATTAATGCTATGCACAGCACCACAGGTACAAATACCCCTGATACCTTATCCGCAAGCTTTGCAATAGGAGCCTTAGATGCCGCAGCATCACTAACCATATTTATTATCTTCGCAAGCGCTGTATCCTGCCCCACCCTTACTGCCTCACATTTTATATACCCCGACTGATTGATGGTAGCTGCCGATACCATATCTCCGGGTACTTTATCAACAGGTATGCTTTCTCCGGACAGAGAAGCTTCATCCACAGCACTGGTGCCTTCTATAACACGTCCATCTACAGGTATACTTTCACCCGGTTTAACTACGAATATATCTCCGATAACCACATCTTCTACAGCAATCTCACATTCTGTACCATCTTTGATAACCACTGCCTTTTGGGGAGCAAGCTCCATGAGACTTTGCAACGCAGTTGTAGTCTTTCCTTTGGAATATGTTTCCAGTGTCTTACCTACAGTGATGAGCGTAAGTATCATAGCAGCGGATTCAAAATAGAAATCATGCATCAATTCCATTGTTTTGTTATAATCTCCTGCCTGAACAGCATATGTCATGGCAAATAATACATACATACTATAAATAAAAGATGCCCCTGCTCCCATAGCTACAAGTGTATCCATATTAGGTGCACCATGCATAACACTTTTGAAACCATTTATAAAATATTTTTGATTTATCACCATTATTGCTATAGTAAATAGCATCTGTACAAGACCCATAGCCACATGATTATCTGACAGAAATGCAGGTAATGGGAAATTCCACATTGTATGTCCCATGGATATATACATTAACGGAATAAGTAATATTATGGACCACACAAGTCTCTGCTTCATACTATCAAATTCACTATTAGAGTTGTCTGTTCCGGAAGTACTATTTCTCTTATTATTGTTCTTATCTTCAAACAAACTTGCACCATATCCGGCAGATTTAACGGCTGCTATTATATCATCTGAAGATACCATACCCTCGACTGTCATAGAATTTGTCAGCAGGCTAACCGAACAGCTTTCAACTCCTTCAAGCTTTCCTACTGCCTTTTCCACGGAATGCACACAGGCACTACAGCTCATTCCGGTTATATTATATTTTGTCACACCACATCACTTCCTCTCCTTATATCATTCAATCCGTTCATGATGTTTTCTACTTTATTTCAGCAGTTTATTAACCAGTTCAGCCAGCTCGTCTGCCGAATCGTCCTTTCCTGCCTTTATATCTTCCTTTACACACGTCCTTATATGCTCACTTAGAAGCATTTTATTAAAGCTGTTCAATGCTGCCGTAACAGCGGATACCTGTGTAATTATATCTACGCAATATGCATTTTTATCAAGCATTCCCTTTATTCCCCGTATCTGTCCCTCTATCCTGTTAAGTCGGTTCATAAGCTGCTTATATTCTTCTTCTCCTCTTGCTTTTTTTCTTTCATTACAGCAATTATCATTCATAGTCTGTCCTCCTTTTTTACAAGCAATTCATTTAATTCAGGTTTCTGCATATTTTTATATATTATCATATACCCCCTACGGGTATATGGTCAAGTAAAAAAAGAGGTTGCCTTATTAAAACAGCACCCTCTTTTCATTACTAATTTCAAATTATTTTTTATAATTCACTGTTCGTCTCTTCTGCGTCAATATTGTCTGTATCAATATCCTCTGCATCAGAACCATCATCTATAATTATATCACCATCATCCTGACCTTCTTCACTATCATCCATAATTATAGTATCATCATCATAATCAATATCATAGTCAGAATCATCTTCCATATCATAGCTTTCAGCTACAAGAACATCCTTTAAGTTAATCAGCTCTCCTGTTACGGCATCAAGCATAATAAGCTGAATAGGATAATCTGTGTCAAGCTCGCCTTCATATTCCTCGCACTGTGCAAATATCCATACAGGTATATATTTATATCTGTTCTCGCCATCTGAAATTCTGTAATATGAAAGTCTTACATCATTAAATGTAATCTTATCATAATTTGTAGCATTCTCTGAATAGAAATCTGAAACAGCCGTTTCAAGACATTCCAGTATCTTCTCCCATGTAAGCAGTTCAACATTGCTGTCCTTTTCCCCTGTAGGCTTGAGGAAATCGTAACATTCTGCTTCGATAATACCATTGTCATCTACATTAAGTTTATATGTCTCATATGCAGTATCATAAAACAAATCACTGTCCCACATATACTCAAGCATATATGTATATCCTGTATATGGCACAACGCCATCTACAGAACGTGAGAAGTTCACAACATAACCATCATTTTCCATAGCAATTATATCATACACACTATTGTCATATTCCCATGTCAAATCTGTTACGCTGGTATTAATGACATCATTTATACCACATTTACTTAAGAAACTGCTTGCATATTCTACTGCCTCATCCGACGAAAGACTGCATTTGTTTGAGCTGTCCTCCATTTCCTCATCATCTGTATATGCACCATCATAGCAATATGCCATAGCTGCACCTTCATAAGGTCTGTATTGCAGATATGAGTCTGACGGATATAATGAAAAACTAAAACAGCTTCCCAGTCCCTCTGATGTATTCATAACAGAAAGCATAAACTGGTTCTTACCAACATTTCCTATAAACTCATCGCCACTATAATCTCCTGCACCTTCACGCTTATCTGAAGCCTCAGAAAGCTGCTGTTTCAAGGTTTCGATATACTCAGTATACCATTCAACCGAGTCTGTATCACCACTCTTTGTTGCTTCATCGACAAGGCTCTGATACTGCTCAATCATAGCCTCTATATCACCCTTATATGGTTTATCCCAGTCATAAAGATATATACCCTGGCTCTTATCAAACAATGCTTCAGCTATTTTCTGCTTGTATGCATTGTCCATATCATTTCGTTCATAATATACTACAGACATACTATCTTTATCCGGAACAACTATATCTGTATCAGATATCTTTATACTTGTGAGTCCTGATTTGCCTACCGCTACTTCTCCATCATACGACTCAGGAATTCCAAGCTTTGTTGCCAGGTCTCCACTATCTGCTTTTCCGCCTTCGCCCTCTTCCATATAATCAACTTTTTTCTTACCGCAACCTGATAACAATGTAGTTGCAACAAGTACTGATGTAAGAAGCAAAGCAGTTGCTTTCTTCGCATTAGATTTCTTCATATGGTAACCTCCATTATCTGTTTTTATAAATACAAAAAACAAAACTCTCTGTTCATATATATGGTATATGAACTTGTCTCATTATATTATAAAAATTTTGAACAGGCAAGCACCACAATTCTCATTTATCCACTCTTCACACAATTTTCAGAATTTATTCCCTTGTTATTATTACTTTGTCTCCTTCAACCTGTATCTTAACCTTGTTTGTATCAATACCTGCAGCAGCAAGCATATCTTCACTTATCTGTACACGATGCGCCTTATCAAGTACTGAATACTCCTCATGAGAATCATCTGCCGAAAAGCCCTCACTTGATATCTCACCCATCTTCTTCCTATATGCTTCCTTCATAATTTTCTCGGTACTTATTTTACCATCAGCAATCATAACAACTCGGTTAACCTTATTTGCAAGACTTATATCATGAGTAACAATAATAACAGTAATACCCATTTCTTCATTCAGCTTACGGAACAAATCCTGTATCATGTTTGATGTTTTAGAATCAACCGCACCTGTAGGCTCATCAGCAAGCAATATCTTCGGATTATTTGCAAGTGCTATGGCTATAGCAACTCTCTGCTGCTCACCACCTGACATCTGACTCGGATAGGAATTCACTTTTTTCTCTAATCCCACTTTGCACAATAAATCATATGCCCTTTTGTATTTATCTTCTTTATTATCCTTGTCAAAATACATAGGAACCTGAACATTCTCTATAGCAGTCATATAAGGAAGCAGATTTCTTGAATTCTTCTGCCATACAAAACCAACTGTATGCTTTCTGTACTCCACAAGCTCTTTGTCACTCATAGCAAACAAATCCTTGCCGTCAGCATATAATTTTCCGGCAGTAGGTCTCTCCAAGCCACCTATCATGTTAAGAAGAGTTGACTTACCACTACCTGATTTTCCGATAACAGCCATAAGTTCTCCCCGTTTGATTGTAAGCTCAAGTCCCTGGAGAGCCATAACCTCAACCTCATCAGTCTTATAAATTTTTACAAGACTGTCGCATTCAATAATGTTCTCACTTTCACCGTCTGTGCTATTATCTTCATTCTCTGAAATATCACTTTCATTTTCTTCACTGTCTGCAGTATCTGAAACTTCGCCAGCTTCACCGACCTCTGAACTACTAACATAATCTTCATCTGCACTCCGGTCATCAGAAAATACCGAATCAAACACTTCTTCTGCTTTTGTTTCAGTCTCATCATGAATATCCTTAAGAAGGTTATCAACCTGTATATTTTTAATATCAGCCAACTATTTCACCATCCTCTATCTCATATACTACATCACCAAGTTCCATAAGATTTGGATCGTGGGTAGTCATAACTATAGTAATTCCCTCTTTATTTACCAAATCCTTAAACAGTTTCATAACAGTAAGACCTGAAGCTGTATCAAGAGCACCGGTAGGCTCATCGGCAAATATTACCTTTGGTTTATGGGCAACAGCTCTCGCAATAGCAACCCTCTGCTGCTCACCACCTGACATCTGGTTAGGCATGTGGTACATTCTGGCAGACAGACCCACCATACTAAGTACCTCTTTTATTCTCTGGTCACGATTTCCCTCATACTGTGCCAGTCTGAGTCCAAAATCTACATTTTCATAAGCATTCATAATTGGTATAAGCGCAACAGACTGAAATACAAATCCAATTTCATATCTTCTTAATTCCTCACGTTGTGCTTCGGACATAGCACTATATGCCCGGTCCTCTATCATAATATCACCTTCTGAAGGCTCATCCAATGCACTTAGTATGTTAAGCAGTGTCGTTTTACCAGAACCTGAACGACCTTTAAGTATAGTCAGTTTTGAAGCCGGCACATCAATATTGATACCCTTAAGTGCATAAAAAGGTTCTCCGCTTCCCAGCATAAAGCATCTCTTGATGTCTCTTGCCTGTATCATATTCATATCCATAGTTTAATCCTCCCCAAGCTTCAATGCCTGTGTAATATTCATCTTCTTCAGAATAGTTCTTAGTACTACAAAGCAAACAATAAACATCAATAATACAACGATGGTAAGCTTTACAATATCAAATGGATTTACAACTATTGAAATAGCTATATTATGGGCTTCCGGCAGATATACAACGGCAACAAGTTTTACAAACAATATTGTTGCAAGAGCTCCTACGCCATATCCGGCTATGCTGGCAAGAACAGAACTAAACATCTGCTCATTGATAAGCATTTTGTTAATCTCTTTCATACTCATACCCATAGCTCTGTATATACCAAACAGAAGCTCTCTCTGCTTGATAGATGTAATCCAGTAAATGAGGAAACCAACTGTACATAAGATAACAGCTATTATAAATGTCAGTGAGAACAGACCATTTGTAATAAGTACAAGAGGTGATTCCTGCATCTTTGTAATATTGTTATCAAGGCTGGTGTAACTGGTAAGTTTAATATCCTGATCCTCAAGATATTTTATGACATCCTGATAATCCACACCATCTGAAACATTCATCCATACCTGATAAGGTGTCTGTCCAAATGCTCCTACTACATATGCATAGTTGGCAACTACAAGATATCTCTCCGTCTCCTCTACATTGCCATCAGAATCTTTTTTATATGTGAACTGGTCAAATCCCGGCCAAGCATCAACGATAGCACAAATTGTTCCGCTTGGTGCCGCTATCTCCTCCGGTTCTTTTCCTACAATAGGACTATAACGTGCATAAGATATACTGTCTCCGACAGACAATTTATATTCTTCAGCAAGATTTGAAGATATAATAACACCATTTGATACTGTTGCCATACTGTTCAGATAATTATACCAGTGCTCATCATTCAAACCGCTTTGTAACTCTGCTGTATTACCAAAGTCTTTTGTGTTAATACCCATCATAACACAATCCGTAAGCTCGGTACCGCCTATCTTAATAGTAGTATTGTCATCATATATGACCCTTGCCACACTATCACACAAATTATCGTCTACCAATTTTGAATATCGTTCAAAATCATCTTCCGTATAATACCAATGAGTCTTCTTTTCTTTATCCATATATATTCCCATTGACCAGTGTTCCTGAACAATAAGATCAGTACCCATATTATATTTCAATCGTTCTGTCTTATTCTCGTTTATAGTTCTTGCCATATTAGAATTGAACATACCCATAGCAATAGTCATAACAAGAAAGACTGATATAAATCCCTGTTTCTTAACTGTTCTTGTAATCTGAAGAAAAGAAGCATATACCGCAGGAGACCATTTTTTTCTTCCTATGTAATATATAAACTTAATCATATACTTAATTAATCTAAGTATAAGCAGACCAACTGCAAATATAAACAAAGATGAATTCAGGAATATTAGTGGATCAGGTCTTGAACCCGCCAAAATACTCATGGCAATACTTGATTTCTGCTTATTATAATTGTAAAGCAGATAAATTGATACAGCTACAAGTATTATATCTACAAAAAACTTCTCCCAGAACGGCTTTGAATTCACCTTTCCCGTTCTGCTCTTAACTTCAACTATGGAGTTTTTGGCATATTTAAATACAGGTAACGTAATAAATAATATTGCTACTATTGCAGCCACCACTGAATAGAGTAACATACCTATATCAAATCCATAGAAATGAGTATCTTTTATGACAAACTGCAGGAAAGATTTTGAACTTGCTGCAAGCTTACATAACAAAAATCCTATAGGAATACCTATTACTATTGCTATTACTGATAATATAGATGATTGTCCCAGATAAATACCCAGTATCTGTTTCGTACTTGTACCACGACTCTTGAGCATGGCAATCTCTCCATCCTCCATCTCAAGTATCTGACTTGATACCATATATATAAATGCCAGCAGTAATACGATTACAGGGAGTTCCAAAACCCATATAATAATTCTTATGGTTTTTGCATCACCTTTGTAATCAATAATTATGTCAGAAAAATTCTGCACAAAATTCCCATCAGCATTCTGGAACTCATTAAGATAGTAAAGCACATCCATAGCATTTGAGTGTGTCATTTGTGCATAATCCAGCATTAAATAATCATTATAATAAATTGTAAGTGCACTATATTTGTCTACAATCTCATTAAATACATCCTTTGAAACAAATACTCTCTTCTCTAAATCACTTACCGTATCATACCAGTAAATATCACTATAATCTTTTTCTTTAAATACACCAACAATAGTGCATGCAAGCGGTTTATCCGAAGAATCAGTTATATCATCAAAAGTTATAACTTCTCCAACAACCAGATTGTAATCATCCAGATATTTCTGAGATATAATACATGGATATGTACCATCAGATACCTCTGAGTCCATACCTTCGCCATATGCAATATCTATATGTTCCTCCATATTCTCCATATATACCAGATCAAAATATTTTCTGTTTCCGAGATTGGATATTGCAAATGTACCCTCCATAGACATATATGTCTGTTTCTCTATTGTATCAATGTCCAGATACCCATTCCACATTTTTTCATAAGAATCAATCTTGCCCTTTACCGCATCTATATCAGCGCAATCTTCAGTTGCAACAGATCCGGTTCTTCCTACTACGCATGAATACTTATTATTATTCTCTATAGCCTCATCAAATTTTGATGAAAGCATCATGTCAAGTGCTCCGTTTTTAAACATAGGATTACATGAAGCTACTGAAACAAGAAGTACAATACCTAACAGAAGACATGCGTTAAGCCATTTCTTATTCAGTAATTTATGTCCTAAAAATTTAAACATTTGTGTCTCCCTTCTACTGTACTGTTTCCTTGGCTATTACATCGCCTTCACTTATTCCTGTTAATATACAAGTCTGTGTCTTATCTGCCACACCTTT
>JBJEMQ010000028.1:0-3515 GCA_051879755.1 Coprococcus sp.
ATTGCTGATATATTGGCAGGTTTATTTTCACTGCCATTTTTGCTGCATGCAGGCAGAAAAATGAAATAACAGGTTTTGCTATGAATGATGTGGCAAAAAGATACAATTTGTTTTTTAATGATAGAATATACGGCATATGGTTTTTAGTACATTAGTTATTCCTATAAATGTACGCAAAATAGTCCTTGTCAATCAACAGATTGGAGATATAAAGTTTGTTCTCTACTTCTTCAATAAGACTTTCAAGATAACCATCGGGAATATTACTTTGTGGAACCATATAGCTGACTTCGTCTGTAGCAGCATTATATCTGATTTTATCAGTTATAAAGCTTTGATTTGCAAATATAACCAGTTCTTCGGAGTCTGAGAGTATATCATGACCTGCCAGAAGACGGGAATCATAATCTACACCCATAAGATTGAGTACTGTTGGAAGGATATCAACACTTGAACACAGTTTATTTACTTTGACAGGCTGTTCCATGGAAGCACTCCAGATGCCGAAACCATTTCTGTGGAGTTCAAACGGGTCATTTTCTATATCTTTGCCGGCAAGTTCATTATATACGCCGTCTGTCAGACCATAAGGATAATGGTCAGGTGCAACTATAAAGACGGTATTTTCAAGCTTTCCGGCTTCGTCAAGTTTATTTATAAGAAATTCCAGTGCTTTATCCAGTTCCATCTGGGCTGCAATATATGCTGTAGCTTCATCAGATAAATCCATCCCTTCTGTCAGTCGCTCTGCCTCTTCCCTGTTTTTAAGGCACATATATTGTGAGTCATAATCATAAGGTAAATGACCGCTAAAGCTCATAAAATACATATTAAATTTATCATCATTTATAAAGTCTTTGTATACAGCCTCCATTGCATCAAGATCGGAGTACATATTATAGAATGGTATATCAAGACCATAATCTATAGCTTTAAAGGTAGTATACCCCATATTTGGGTGCGTTGTAGTTCTGTCATAATATGTAGCATCAAAATCATGATATGCATAACTATTATAACCAAGCTTATTTAACGCGTTTCCAAGTGCATAAGGCTGATATGTATTGCCTGACTTCTCAAAACTCCATTCAAAAGAGCATGGATACTGACTAAGGCAGGTTGTATATTCACCATCTATAGTACTATGATACCAAAGCGGATTATAGAAATTCTCAAATACGAAACCTTCGTTATATATCTTATAAAGGGTTGGTGTACATTCCTTGTTTATACCATATCTGCTCAGACTTTCAGCAGTAACAAATATGACATTATATCCTTCAAACATACCTGTATATTCATTTGTATATGTAGGTTCAGCACTCGAAAAATATGCAGAAAGGTTCTTAAGTTCTTCATCATCAGTAGAACTGTATAGTTCGGTAAAATCAATTCTGTCATCTGTCTGTGGAACATATACAGGTATTTCTTCGGTAGCAGCTTCATCATTATCATGTGAGGCAGGTGTTTGTCCGGTAGCTGTTTCGTCATCATCATAAGACACCGACTGGCCGGCAGCAGGAACATTGTCATTTAAGGCAAAGCTCTTAGATGTACTGTCACCGGACAGCATTGTAATACCGTCTCTTATTGTAGTTACCATGACACCAAGTCTGTTCATGGACAGTTCAAGTATATACCTTCCATGAAACAGATTATAAGGTGAATATGTATCTTTGCCTGATACCGGAAGTATAAGTATGGCAAGAACAAATGAGCATACAGTTGAAGCCAGTGCTATCAGCTCCTGCTTCCGGGAAGGCCTTGCAAAGGATACAAAGAAGCTGTTTATTATAATAAGAATAATGACAGGTACAAGAAAAGCAAGTATCCATATGATGTTATCTTTTATGGCAGAAAACATTACACTTTTAAAGTTCATTGCATCATCAGCACCTGCTATGGATACGAGACTTAAGAATGTTCGGAATATCTTATAGTAAACAAACTGGGCTATGTAATAAACAGATATAATTGATAAAAGTAAATATCCTGTTATTGCATTAATGGGCTTTTTAAACAATGATGTAATTACAGATATGGTAAGTCCGCTGCATATGGCAAATAATACAGGATGTATAATATTTCTATCTATTTTATTATATATAGCCAGATGGAAGAGCAGTTCAAGGTAAATAAATGAACAGCAGAAAAAGACAGCTCTCCACAAAATTCCATATTTTTTTTGATTAAACTGTTTAAAAAGCTTCATAGCATTAATTTTCTCCGATAGTATTTGTTTAGTTATTTAGTAATAGAAGTCTGAGCTCTTCTCTTACAGCAAATGGGTCTGTTACATGTATGGTGTGGAAACCAAGCTTTTCTGCAGCAGCTACATTTTCTTTTCTGTCATCAAGAAAAACAGATTCTTCCGCAATAAGATTATATTTTTTACATAAGATGTTGTATATCGCCGGGTCCGGCTTTACAACTCCATATTCATAGGATACGACCCTGCCATCAACATATGGAAGAAAGTAGTACCGTTTAAGGTGCATATTGAACATTCTCTCGGGGTAGTTAGAGAGAAGATATATATTATAGCCCTGTTCCTTAAGACCTTTGAGCCATGTATCAGCGCCCTCATACATATCGATTACGTCTTCCAGATTATTTAGAAATAAATCAATATATTCACTATATTGTGGTGATATTTCCTTGAATTGTGCTATAAGCTCATTTTCAGGCATATCATTTAAATCATAGTGCCGCCAAAGTGGGTGATTTATCATGTGTGTATCCAGATGATGTATTACATCTTCGGGAATACCAAGCTTCCTCATGGTGCTTTCCCAGTGAAAGTCGATTAGTACCATACCTATGTCAAAAATTATATTTTTCATGAAAACCTCCAAGTTAATGTTTGAGTCAATAATATATATTTTCTTAAGCTGTTCACTTCTTGAAATATTTACATAATTCTATTAAAGTAATATTTGGGTATAATAAGATTTTACAACATCAGAGGGAAAAAAGATACATGAAAACAATATTTCATATAGATGTAAACAGTGCTTTTTTATCATGGGAGGCTGTACACAGACTGCAGGATCTGCATGAAGAGCAGGATTTAAGAGATATACCATCTGCCATAGGCGGCGATGTGACTACAAGGCATGGAATAATTCTGGCAAAATCCACTCCTGCAAAAAAATATAATATAAAAACAGCAGAACCAATATCAGATGCATTAAAGAAATGTCCGGGACTTGTTATTGTTCCGCCGGATATGACTTTATACAAAAAATATTCCGGAGAATTTATAAATATATTAAGGGAGTATTCTCCTGATGTGGAACAGTATAGCATAGATGAGGCTTTTGTAGATATGACAGGTTGCCAGTCATTGTTTGGGGAGCCTGTAGAATGTGCATATAAGATAAAGGACAGAATAAAGCGGGAATTGGGTTTTACTGTAAATGTTGGAATATCAGATGTGAAATTGCTGGCAAAGATGGCATCAGATTTCGAAAAACCTGACAAAGTTCATACATTGTATAAATCTGAGATAAAAG
>JBJEMQ010000029.1:0-3507 GCA_051879755.1 Coprococcus sp.
GATATGTCATTATAATTATGTGTTCCATGCATCATACGGCATCTTGCGGCGCGTATATAAAGCTTTTTCATTGCCCTTGTTATACCCACATAACAAAGTCGTCTTTCCTCTTCAAGTGCATCCTCATCCTCAGAATTAAGAGCCATACCGCTTGGAAATATTCTTTCCTCCATACCACATATAAATACATATGGGAATTCAAGTCCCTTAGCACTATGAAGAGTCATAAGCTTAACAGAATTATCATCAGTATTTAAGCTGTCTGTATCTGATACAAGAGCTATATCCTCAAGAAATGCACTAAGAGCAGCATCTTCATTATTCTCTTCAAAAAGAACAACCTTATTTCTCAATTCGTCCAGATTCTCAAGTCTCGACATAGATTCATCTGTATGCTCTGCTATAAGCTGTTCTTCATATCCGGTATCCTCAAGTATTCTGTCATACAACACAGATAAAGGTTCATGGTCATACACCATATCCCTATAGCCATTTATTAGTGCATAGAAATCACTTACTTTCTCTGCAGTCTTGCCACTTATTCCCGGAATGTCCCTGACTCTTTCCATCGCATCTATCATAGAGATTCTGTTTACCGAAGCAAAAATCTCTATTTTATTTACAGTAGTATCTCCAATACCTCTTTTAGGAACATTTATTATTCTTTTTACATATGTGTCGTCAGATGTATTATTTATTACCTTAAGATATGCAAGTATATCCTTTATTTCTTTTCTATCATAGAAATTAGTTCCACCATATACCTTATATGGTATATTTCTCATCACAAGCTTTTCGCCAAGTATACGTGACTGCGCATTTGTTCTGTACAATATTGCAATATCTCTATAATCTGCTTCTTTTGCGACAAGTCTTGCTATCTCCGATGCCACACTGTCAGCCTCTTCGTATTCTGTATCACACTGGGTAAAAGTTATCTTTTCTCCATCTCCCTGTTCAGTCCACAAGGCTTTGTCCTTTCTTCCCGCATTATGTCTGATAACAGCATTTGCAGCATTAAGGATATTCGCACAGGAACGATAATTCTGTTCCAGCTTTACAACCTTTGCATCAGGATATTCTTCTTCAAAATTCAATATATTTGTAATATTGGCACCACGAAACTTGTATATAGACTGATCATCATCACCCACAACACAGAGATTACGATATTTCGCAGCAAGCTGTTTCACCAGAAGGAACTGTATGTGATTTGTATCCTGATACTCATCTACCATTATATATCTGAATCTGTCCTGATATGCTTCTAATACATCAGGATTATGTTCAAATAATTCTACAGTCTTATATATCAGGTCATCAAAATCAAAGGCATTGAATTTCTTAAGTCTTAATGCATATTCTCTGTATACATCTGCTATCCTTGTTTTAAAATAATCAGTGGCATTTATTCGACTAAACTCATCCGGTGACAAATACTTTTCTTTTGCCTTTGATATTTCTGCCATAAACATTTTCTCAGGATACTTTTTTGGATCTATCTGCATATCCTTCAGAATTGCTTTAATCGCCGTTTTCTGGTCATCACTGTCATATATATTAAAATTCAAATCATAATCCAGTCTGTCCGCATATCTTCTAAGTATTCTTACACACATAGAATGAAAGGTACTTACCCATACCCTTTCTGCTCCTTGTCCTACTATATTATTCACACGTTCACGCATCTCAGATGCAGCTTTATTTGTAAATGTAATAGCCAATATATTATACGGATTTATTCCTTCATGTTCCATAAGATATGCAACTCTGTGAGTTATTACTCTCGTTTTTCCGGAACCGGCACCAGCCAATATAAGCAATGGTCCATCTACATGTCTGCAGGCTATATCCTGCATTTCGTTTAGTCCAGCCATGTCTCCTCCTTATGCAAATGAGCCAAACCTTATCCCAACATTTTTTCTCTTAGGCTCATAATCAACACAAAAGTGCTGTCATAGTATACGCTGTTACTTTATCAGTCAGTACACCATGCCAGCACGTCATTTATTTAATATAAAGTTATATACAAACTATACAAGCTTTGCTCCACAGTTTCCACAGAACTTTGCTCCATTTGTCGGAGTGCCACAATTAGGGCAGAACTTCGGTGCTGCACCACCTGTTGGCTGCTGTGTTCCTGCATTCTGTACGTTAGCCATATTATTTGCCATATTACCAACCATCTGATTTGCCATCATCATGCCCATCTGCATTCCCATCATGCTTCCTGCCATATCAGTTGCCGGACTGCTTGTTTTGCCTCCCTTGCCAGTCATGGCATCAACCATATTAACCTGCTGAAATCTGTTCATATCTCCAAGCATTGTATATTCTGCTGCCTGATCTGCACGTTTTGATATATTCTCAGGATATGTAAATTCGCTTATTCTAAAATCTGTAATTGTAAGTCCAATGCCTAAAAGCTCCATATCCAAATCTTCTTTAATACCTTTTGCTATATCATAAGCATTTGACATGAGATTAAATACATCTCCGCCTACCTTTGTAATCCATTTCATCAAAAGTCCGTCAAGCACGCCTTTTATACGGTCACGAACATCATCTACAGCAAACATCTGCTTTATGCCGGCAACCTTCTCTATAAGTACATTATAATCCTGTATCTTAAATGAAAACTTACCATTTGAACGTACAGGAAGTCCTCCAGGAAGTCCCTGCGCCTGAAGTCTGATAGGAGAAGCAGTTCCCCAATTACATGTAAACTCTTTAGTATTTACAAACAGAACCTCCGCACGAAGTCCTGAATTAAAACCAAATTTGAAACCTTTAAGTGTAGATAAGAAAGGAATAATCTGGGAATCAATTGTGTAGCTTCCTGATTCTGTAAAGATACCTTCTACCATACCATTGTATAGAAATATTGCATCCTGACCAGGCTTTATAATAAGCTTCGAATCCTTCTTTATCTCTTTATTTGTCCATTTCCAGAATAGTAAGTCATCTCTGTACTCTTCCCATTCAACAACATTTGCAAACTGATTTGAAAATAATCCCATCTGTAATCCTCCTGTTTCTTCTCATCATTAAAGGGATTTTAATAATTACTGAATGCCCATCTTAGCCTTAAGTGCAGCAAGTTCATCCTGAACATCAGCATTTGGAGCTGCATCATACTTGCTTGCCAGATCATCAACTGAATCTAAGCCAACAGAATTAAGTTCTGACATTGCATTTGCCTTATCAAGCATTGCATCTGCCTTTGCTTCCATTCTGTCAAATGCTGCCATAGAGCCGGAAGTATCAGCAACACTTCCCATCATCTTATTCATTCTCTCCTGAGTCTTAGCAACCTGAACCTTGGCCTTTATAGCTTCTTTTCTTGCATTAAGATCTGACATATCCTTAGTCAGCTTATCATGCATCTGCTTCATCTGAGCTGCATTAGCTGCTGCGGTATCATATGCCTGCTGCAAAGGAACCTGCTTTTGTACTAACTGATTCTTCTTCTCAAGGAACTTCATTGCGTCAGCCTCATTACCGGCA
>JBJEMQ010000030.1:0-3484 GCA_051879755.1 Coprococcus sp.
GTGTATGATGAAGAGACACTGCATATACCTCATATGGAAATGCACAAAAGAAGCTTTGTGCTGGAGCCGTTGGCAAGTATAGCAGGTTACAAGAGACATCCTTTGCTTGGAAAAACCATAGAGGAGCTTAGAAGGGAAAATCAATAATCAGATATATAAAATACATAAATGTGGGAAATGTCTGCATATGTAGAAAGGTAGTAATTAAATTAATGGAAGAAATACAAAAGCTTGAAGCTGAAATAAAGGCACTTACAGATAAAAGATTAAGAATGATAGAAGAACGGACAGATGTTGATTTTTTAAAGGAGTTTTCTGCTGTAGATAAACTTAATGTAACAGATAATACAGTTGTGGTGTACCAGGGCGTTCCGGGTGCGTATAGTCATCAGGCAATGCATGATTTTTTCGGTAAAACTATAAAAAATATAAATGTTTCACGATTTGAGGATGTTATAGAAGCGGTAAAACAGGGTAATGCAGATTACGGAGTGCTTCCTATAGAGAATTCTTCGGCGGGATTTGTAAACGGAATATATGATATGGTAGGAAATAGTGGACTGACAATAGTGGGTGAAGAAGAGGTAAAGGTTGCACATGCGCTGCTTGGAGTTCCGGGAGCAACTTTATCAGATATAACAGATGTATATTCTCATCCGCAGGGACTCATGCAATGTAAAGACTTTTTGGATGAGTCCGGATTTGCCAGACATAATGTTACGAATACGGCTGTAGGTGCAGTTCAGGTTATGGAAGAGGGAAATGTTACAAAGGCTGCTATAGCAAGTGAACTTGCAGCAGAAATATATGGCCTTTCCATCCTAAAAAAAGATATTGTAAATAACCATAATAATACTACCAGATTTGTTATCTTAAGTAGAGATAAAATCTATGTAAAAAATAGGAAAAATATCACTATTCGCTTTTCCTTACCGCATGAAAGTGGTACACTCTATAATATATTAGGTCATATAAATTTGAATGGAATAAATATGACAAGTATTGAGTCAAGGCCGCTTAAGGGAAAAAAGTGGGAGTATTCATTCTTTATAACTATGGACGGATGTCTTGAAGATGCTCATACTATAAATGCTTTAATGGGAATATGTAACGATTCAACAGATTTCAGGCTGATTGGCACATACTAAAAAGGGAAGAAAGGTGGTAATGGAATGGCTGGAAAAACATTTGCAGCTATTGATGTAGGGTCAAATGAAATATCGATGAAAATATATGAAATCACGCCTAAAAAGGGAGCAAGGGCTCTGGACTATGTCAATAGTATAATTGAGATAGGCAGTGATACCTATAAAGATGGAAGAATAGGCGAAGATTCTATATATAAAGTATGTGAGATACTTAATAAATTTAAAAAGAAAATGAAAGAGTACTGTGTTGAAGATTATAGAGCATATGCATCAAGTGCTGTAAGAGAAGCAGAAAATTCCGTTATGGTACTTGAACGCATCAAGATGAGTACGGATATAGATGTAACAGTACTTAGCAATTCTGAGCAGAGATTCATGAATTACAAGGCGTATGCGTCATCAGGCATAAACGAAGAAGTTGGAAATAATAAAAATACGGCACTTCTTGATATAGGAGCCGGAAGCCTTCAGATATCGATATTTGATAAAACAAATCTTGTTCAGACACAGAATCTTCCTATTGGTGCAGTGCGAATAAGAGATTATCTGAAAAGATTTGGGGCTGATACGGTAGCTCTTGAAAATATAATGGAGGAATATGTATCAAATTTTATTGAAGAGTTTAGAAATCTGTTTATAAATGATAAAGATATAAAAAGCATAATAGCTATTGGAGATGGTATCACTAACTTAAAGAAAGCAGGACCTGAACTCAACATAACTGACAGAATATCCAGAGAGCAGTTTGCAGCATTGTACAAAAAAGTTGTAGATACAAAACCGGAGGAGCTTGCAGAAAAATATGGAATACCATATGAGAGAGCAACACTTATGCTTCCTATGGCAATTATATATCAATCGTTCCTTGATAATTCAAGAGCAGAGGATATAGTAACACCACATGTAAGCTTTTGTGATGGAATAGTGTCGGATTATATGGATAAGCAGGGGACACTTCTTATAAATAAAGATTTTGATCAGGATATACTCGCATCGGCAAATAATATTGCAAAAAAATATAAGGTGAATAAGAAACATACACAAAATGTAGCAAGCAATGCACTTGATATATTTGATGCATTAAAAAATGTGCATGGATTAGGAAAAAGGGAAAGATTGCAGCTTCATATAGCTGCCCTGCTTCATAGCTGTGGTAAATTTGTAAATATGAATGAATCTACGCTGATATCATATTATATAATTATGTCAACTGAAATATTAGGACTGTCTCATAAGGAACGCGAAGAGATTGCCAATATAGTAAGATATAACATATATTATCTTCCGTCAGCAGAAAAAGCAAAGGACACGCTTGGAAGTGCTGATTATATGAAGGTTGCAAAGCTTGCGTCTATACTCAGGATAGCAGATGTGCTTGACAAGAGTCATAAACAGAAAATAGATAAAATGAGGTTTAACATAAAAAATGATATGATTACAATATCTGTTGATACATTAGCTGATATTACACTAGAGGCAGGTTTCTTCAAGGAAAAAACAGAATTATTCAGAAGAGTATTTGGACTTAAGCCTGTACTCAGACAGAGAAGGGGGCTTTAATTATGGCAGAAAATAGAAATGAGTTATTTTATAACAGAGAATTAAGCTGGCTGGAATTTGATAAAAGGTGCTTGGGTGAGGCGAAGGATAAAAGTATACCATTGTTTGAAAGAATAAAATTCTTAAGTATAACAGCATCAAATCTTGATGAATTCTTTATGGTAAGAATAGCATCACTTGTTGATATGGTTCATGCCGGATATACTAAGAAGGATATAGCCGGAATGACTGCAAAAGAACAGCTTCAGGCACTTATAGCAGGCACTAAAGATTTTATGAAAAATCAATATCATACATACAACAGGTCGCTGCTTCCTTTGCTTGAAGCAAATGGCTTAAAGATAGTAAAGCATTATGAAGATCTTACGGAGGAACAGGCAAAATATGTAGATAAGGTATTTGAAAAGGATATATATCCTGTTCTTACACCTATGGCTGTTGATTCTTCAAGACCATTTCCTCTTGTAAGAAATAAGTCACTTAATATTGGCGCACTTATATATGATAAGAAAAAGAATGTGACAGATATTGCAACTGTTCAGGTGCCATCTGTATTGCCAAGAATAGTAAGGCTTCCGTCAGGTGAAGAGGGCATGACAGAGATTATTCTTCTTGAAGAGGTTATAGAGAAGAATCTTGACAAATTGTTTTTGAGCTATGAGATAGTATGTGCTCATCCATATCGTATTATGAGAAATGCTGATTTTTCTATAGATGAAGAAGAAACTGCTGATTTACTTAAGGAAATAGAAAAACAGCTGAAACAGAGACAGTGG
>JBJEMQ010000031.1:0-3482 GCA_051879755.1 Coprococcus sp.
CCATAAATGGCTCGTCGGTCGGTTCGGTGGGAAAAAGGTCCACCGGACCTTTTTCTATTTCCACCTCACCCCATCTTCCGCATTCAAAACAAAGGAAGCAAGTGAATTGCTTTGAGATTGCATTGCAACTTGTGAGTTGGTATAGAACACACAGTGCCACAAACCTTGAAAAGGTCAGGATTTGTGGCACTGATTGTCTCAACTTATGTTTGGAGATTTTTATAGAACACGAAAAATTTGATGAATAATTTTAAAGATAATTGACACCCTATATAATAGGGTATAATATAATAGTATATAAAATTGAAAGGTAATATACAAATGACGAGAACATTTATTGAAATACCGTTATTTACTAAACGATGGAAAGAAATTGGACTTGGTGATGATGAACTTCAATCATTACAAATATTGTTATTAAAAGATCCGGAATCAGGACCAGTAATGGAAGGTACTGGAGGTATTCGTAAAGTTAGATTTCCACTAGAGAATAGAGGAAAAAGTGGGAGTGTTAGAGTATGCTATACAGATTTTGCCGAATATGAAGTGACATATTTAATCACAGCTTTTGAGAAAAAAGATCAAGAAAATCTTACGAAGGAAGAAAAAAATGTTTTGAAAAAGCTAGTAAAATCGTTGAAAGAAGAAGTAGCAAAGAATAGGAGATGATAGGTATGAGTTCATTATTTGATGATTTGAAACAAGGCTTAGAAGAAGCGATTAACTATGAAAGAGGAAATGGGAAAGCTCGGGTGAAGACATATATGATTATGCCGGTTAAGGAATACTCGAACAAAGAAATAAGAGAAATTCGCATGAGGGCAGGCATGACGCAGAGTGTATTTGCGACATATATGGGAGTGTCAAAAAAAACAGTAGAAGCTTGGGAATGTGGCAGGACACATCCAACGGGACCAGTTTTTCGCTTGTTGGATATTTTGGCAACTGAGGATTTGGATGAGACCGATTTTGTTGTTGCGAAATAGATGTATATGTTTTAGAAGAGTATATTTATAACCACACAATGCCACAAATCCTGAACATCAGAATTTGTGGCACTGTTTTTTTACTGGGTGACGGGGGTGACAGATGGTGAGTACCATTTGGGGTTCAAGGTCTCCTCACCATAAATGGTCGTCGGTCGGTTCGGTGGGAAAAAGGTCCACCGGGCTATATAAGAGGGCAATTCATAAGTCATATTTGTTTGACATTGCATAAAAACTGGAATATAATGAAACTTGCTATGCAAACATATGCATATTTGAAATTTTTTGAGGAGGTAGTCAGTCATGGCTGAAAAAAAACAGGTAGTTACTTATGCAGGACTTAAAAAAATTGAGGAAGAGTTGCAGGAATTAAAGGTTAACAGACGTAGAGAGATAGCTGCTAAGATAAAAGAAGCCAGAGAACAGGGCGACTTATCAGAGAATGCGGAATATGATGCTGCAAAAGATGAACAGAGAGATATAGAGAACAGAATTGAACAGTTAGAGGCAATTCTTAAGAATGTTGAAGTCGTAGATGAAGATGAAGTAGATACAGATGTTGTAGGTATCGGATGTACAGTCAAAGTATACGACTATGAATTTGATGAGGAAATAGTATATGATATAGTAGGTTCAACTCAGGCAGATATTATGAATAACAGAATATCTGATGAATCACCTGTAGGTATTGCACTTAAAGGTGCGCGTGTAGGTGATGAAGTATTAGTAGAAGCACCTGATGGAGAATTTAAGTACAGAGTTTTGGATATAAAGAGACAGGAGATATAAATGGCAGAGCAGAATAAAAACAATCAGGAGAAGGTACAGGATTTAAATCAGCTTAGAAAAGTGCGCCGTGAGAAGCTTGCTAATCTTCAAGCTGAAGGAAATGATCCATTTCAGATTACAAAGTACGATGTAGATACACATGCACAGGAGTGTAAGGACAAGTATGATGAGTATGAAGACAAGGATGTAAGCATAGCCGGAAGACTTATGGCAAAGCGAGTTATGGGTAAGGCTTCATTTTGCAACGTAATGGATATATCAGGAAATATCCAGTGTTATGTGGCAAGAGATGAGATTGGTGAAGAGCCATATAAAGCATTTAAGAAGATGGATATCGGCGATATTGTTGGTGTAAAAGGAAGAGTATTCACCACGAAGATGGGCGAGATATCTATTCATGTAAAAGAAATTACACTTCTTTCAAAGAGTCTTCAGATTCTTCCGGAGAAGTTCCACGGACTTACAGACACAGATGTAAGATACAGACAGAGATATGTGGATCTTATTATGAATGAGGAGTCAAAGAAGACATTTATAACTCGTTCAAAGATTATTAGTGAAATCAGAAGATGGCTTGATGCACAGGGATTTTTAGAGGTAGAAACACCTATGCTGGTTTCAAATGCCGGTGGAGCTGCCGCTAGACCATTTGAGACACATTATAATGCATTGAATGAGGATGTTAAGCTTCGTATATCTCTGGAGCTTTATTTGAAGAGATTAATCGTAGGTGGTCTTGAAAAGGTTTATGAAATTGGACGAGTATTCAGAAATGAAGGCGTAGATACAAGACATAATCCGGAATTTACATTGATGGAATTATATCAGGCATATACTGATTACTATGGAATGATGGATTTGACTGAGAATATGTTCCGTCATCTTGCTGAAACTGTTTGTGGTACCAGTAAGATAACATACAATGGCATTGAGATTGATTTTGGCAAGCCATTTGAAAGAATAACAATGAATGATTGTATCAAAAAGTATACAGGTATTGATTTTGATACTGTACCGGATGATGTTGCTGCAAAGAAACTGGCAGATGAACATCATATTGAGTATGAGGAGCGCCATACAAAGGGAGATATAATTAATCTCTTCTTCGAGAAATTCTGTGAGGATAAGCTGATTCAGCCTACATTTGTTATGGACCATCCGCTTGCAATATCCCCACTTACCAAGAAGAAGCCTGATGACCCGGACAAGGTTGAGCGTTTCGAGTTATTCATTAATTCATGGGAGATGTGTAATGCATACTCTGAGCTGAATGACCCTATTGACCAGCGTGAGCGTTTTGCTGCACAGGATGCTGCATTTGCAGCAGGCGACGAGGAGGCAAATCATACAGATGAAGATTTCCTGAATGCCCTTGAAGTAGGTATGCCACCTACAGGCGGAATCGGATATGGAATCGACAGACTGGTTATGCTTCTTACCGACAGCCCGGCAATCAGAGATGTGTTGTTGTTCCCGACGATGAAGTCGTTGGATAAGTAAAAAGCTAGGAAAATCAAGGGTTTACAGGCTATGAGGCATTCATAAATCCAGTTAGTCAAGGCGTTTTGACCAACTTTTGACCAATTTTTCCATAGTCAAACAGAGCTTAACATAGCTTGGTGAAGAACTCTTAGTCCACAATTTAATAGAAACAGCACTATATAGAGGATATTTTCTAAAGAAATTTAGAAGATATCCTCTTTTTTG
>JBJEMQ010000032.1:0-3461 GCA_051879755.1 Coprococcus sp.
ATATTCATTGTCCTTAAAGGATACCAGCTTATATACCTGAATACCACCCCTTATCGGATTGTATACTGCAATCTCATCATAGCCGTTGTTATCAAAGTCACCGGTTACAATTTTAAGATACTGCTTGTATACACCATCGTTTGAAACAGTACCGTAAAAGTCTGTCTTGCTACCAAGACAAAGGTCATTACAGTTCTGGGTTACGCCCTGGGCATTCCGTACACCCAGATATACATTATCACCGCTCAGATAAACGACAGCATACTGTGATTCCTTTCCCTCTCTGTTGCCGTCAAAATTACCACCTGCTGTTGTGGAGTAGGTGTTCTCATTCGAAAGCGTGTCATCATACTGCAGAAGCCTTTTATTCTGATTCTCATGTCCATATAGTTTCTTAGTATTGCCAAGCTGGACTAATTCGCTTTGCTTATTGGCTGTAATGACAGTCTTGCCGTAAGGATTGGTTGTATTGTCGGAAGCATCAAATCCCTCCGGTGCAGCGTCCTTAAAGCCTGTGGCTGTAAAACCATTCATTTCCTCCTGGTCAGCTACATTCTCATTTTCGTCATCTCCATTTTCTATTTCATCATTCAGAAGTTCTCCATTTACCTCACTACAGCGGAATATGATATGGTCAGGTGTAACCCCTGTTACTTCCTTTGCTGCAAGTGTATCAAATTCCCCGTCACAGCCGTAGGAATTTACCACACTCCCATTTCCCAAGGTAATGCTGTCAAGCACACCATTATTTCCTGCACCGATACCACTGACTGCACCTTCTCCTGCTGTGGCACTCACGGTTACACTTCCGGAGCAGTTTACAGTACCCCCTGTGCTTTGTTCACCACCACCGATAGCAGCAGCATTTTCTCCACCTGTGGCAGTAACATCTGCATACCCACCTATGGTTATGTCCCCGGCTGCAACACCTTTGCTGCCACCAATAGCTGCAGCACCTTTACCTCCTGTTACAGTGAACTTACAGTGATAAAGGGAAACATCTCCTCCTCCTCCGATGCCGGCTTTCTCCTCCGGAACATCCTGTACAATCAGACTTCCCACCTTGGATTTTTCAGTGGACTGGGAATATACCGTAAGGCTGCTGCCCTCCGGCACCTCGATTCCTCCATTAACCGTCAGGGTTTTTCCATTCGCAATAATCAGTCCCACATCACCCTGAACTGTAATCGGATTATCAATTACTTTATCGTCTTCTAAAATATACCATTCACCTACAAGGGAATCCTGCTCTGCAAGACTTATACATTCCGCACTCTTCTTTTTCCCTTCCGCATCATAGTAGTACTGCTTTAACTTATTGTTTACAGTACTGTTGTATATATTTACCTTGTCTGAAGCTACACCACCTGCTATATTTTTATGCAGCTCATCATAAGTGCTGCCGTCAGACAGATAAGAGTCGACGGTACTGTCTTGTATGGTAATCTCTCCATCCTGTGTGTTGTAACCGGCACCGGCACCAATACCACTTATGGCGCCCTCACCGGCAACAGCCTTCACCGTACTGCCGGCAATACTGATATCTCCTGCCGGCTTACCGGAGTCACCTCCGATACCTGCGGCACCTGCTCCTCCCGTTGCATTCACGGTGGCATTCTCTATGCTAAGACTTCCCGTTGCATTACTGATACCTGCGGCACCTGCTCCTCCTGTCGCATTTACGGTTCCTCCGTTTATTTCCAGCGTTCCCGTGCTTGCAACACTAATACCCGGAGTATTCTCCCCTCCAACAGAATTCACAGTACCTGCATTAATTGAAATGCTGTCATCACAGTAAATTCCCCCGGCGGTAAAGCTTCCCCCATATACATTAAGGGTTGATGCCTTAAAATCATCTGTAGTGTTATATTTATTTGATGAATATGTAACTGTTTTCGCCACAACATTTCCGCCATTTACCGTAACATTCATGTTATGTGTATCTGTCGAAGGTTCGTAAAGGGTCACATTACCACCATTGACAACTGTTTCCCCTGCCGCAAAATTAATATGACAGCTTCCCATTGTGGAAGGGTCGGTGCTTTGTGCATAAATATGTACACTGTTGGCGTCTCCAAAATTGTTGTTTTCATAAACATTGCCATACGAAGCACTGGTATACCTAGACAACTCGAAAGAACAACCATCTAACAAAATGATATGAATATCCTTTCCCGATGTATCATAACAATAATTACTACCATATAGTGTTCCGCTTATATAATACCATCCACTATCAATAGAGTGATTCCAAGGTAACGCTTTAATCTCACTACTACTTTTTACCTGCATGATACCATTCTCATCCAGATAGGTTATGTCCCCCCCGTAGTATGCTGCCTTTACCGGTATTCCGGTAAGCAGTGACATCACACATACTATTACCAGAAGCCAGCTTAAGGATCGTTTTCTTAATTGTTTCATTCTTATATTCCTCCCTTTCGTACAATCGGAGCTCACAAAACCATTCACTATTTTTTGTTTCGCAAGCACCTTTCCTATTACAATCATTTGGAATACTATAACATAATTGCTCTTTCATTTGACTCCTTCTGCAAAACTGGGCGAAAAAATGACAAAACTGGGTAGCAAAGTAACAAAACTGGGCTGCAGTTTCTATTGACAGTTACAAAAAACCATTGTTATACTTAATTTCATCTAATAGGCACATGCGAAGCTCAATAAAGTGGAGGTATACGAATGAAAAAGGAAATGAGTACATTTCTTAAAATTATATTTGCAGTGATTCTGTCCCTCGCTCTCTGTATCCCGGCGGCTATGACCGTTTTTTATTTCACGCAGCCGATGGACGATGTATCTTATAATTTATCCCTGATTCCGGATGACGGACAGGAATGGGAGGGTGAGAAAGGCTGGACGGTCTATACAGAGGAAAAAGGAGAAAAGACAAAACTCATCTCTGATGGTTCTGGTGCCTATTCCGGGCTTGCTTACCTAGGGCAGACCTTTTATTTTTCCCGTGAAATGACAGAAAAGCTGGACAGCCCTACATTAAGAATCGGTGCCGTAAACCGTACGGTCAGCATCTTTTTGGATGAGAAACTGATTTATATAGACTGTCCGGAGCTTGACAACCGCATCGGTTATTTTACCCTTCCCATGTTAGAATATGACCGCGAGGATCCTGTCATCGTTTCTCTGCCGCCTGACTATTATGGTAAAACCCTAACGATTGCACAATCAAGTTCCGAGTTTTCAGATTTAGCAGAGAACGATGTTTACGTTTTTCCCTGCAATGTAACACTATATTGTGGATATGCCTATGAGAGCGGTCTGATTGCCTCCACTACGAAGCCAATGCTTCCTGTCGCCTTACTGTTTGCACTGGAACTATTCTTACTTGCCATGTTTGTCTGGAATGCATCCGGAAATCATTACATTATCCGACTTCCTATTTTTGCGTTGGCAGTCTTTTTCCAGATGTGCAGTGTCCTGTCAAA
>JBJEMQ010000033.1:0-3447 GCA_051879755.1 Coprococcus sp.
TATGTATGGTGTAATAATTATAATTGAAAAACTTGTTTCCACACTTTTAAAGAAAAAGGGAAAAGAAAATATACTTTGCAAAATCCCCGGATTTGTAAAGCATATATATACAATGGTGCTTGTTTCCCTTGGCTGGGTACTATTTGATACAGATAATCTTTCTATGGCATTTACTTATATGAAGAGAATGGTAAGCTTTGGAAGCACATTTGCAGATAAACATACAATATATCTGCTGGTTAATTTCGGATTACTGTTTGTTATTGCAATAATAGGATGTACAAGTATTACAAAGAAGCTGGCTTTCAAGCTTAAAAACAAGAAACCGGCATGGGCAAATGTTTTATCTATATGCTATATGGTGATTATATTTCTGCTCGCCACAGCTTATCTTACCGATGCCAGTTATAATCCATTTTTGTACTTCAATTTCTAGGGGGTGTATATATGCATAAAAAAATAGGAATTCTTATATTTATGGCATTGCTTCTTATATTTCCTGTTTTGACATTTATATTTATGCCAAAAGAGGATAAACCATTCTCTGAAAATGAAAACCGCTACCTGAAAGAATTTCCTGAAGTAAGTCTTAATTCCATTAAAGAAGAGACATTTATGAATGACTTTGACAGCTGGTTTGCAGACAGATTTTTTGAACGTGAAGCATGGATATCTGTTAAGAATAAATCTGAGCGTGTACTAGGTAAAACAGAAACTGATACCGTATATACTATAAACGACCGTATGATACAGGTTATGTCAGAATATAATGATATCGGAACTAATTATAATTCAGAAACTATTGATGCAAATATCAATGTCATTAATGAATTTGCACAAGATTATCCTGATATTCCTGTATACTTCATGCTATGCCCTACCTCAGCAGGGATATATGATAATCTGATTAGTGATACAGTAAAAAACGTCTCTGTAAACCAAAAAGACATGATAGAAAACTGCTACAATAAATTAAATAATGTTACCGGCATTGACATAACAAATGCCCTTACAGATAAAAAGAATGAATATATATATTACAGAACGGACCACCACTGGACTTCCTATGGAGCATATACGGCATATGTAGCAGCAGGCAAAAGCCTTAACTATTCGCCATACCCTCTTGATGCCTATACGGTTGTAACAGGCAGTGACAGCTTTCAGGGTACTCTGTTCTCAAAAACCTTAGACCAGTCCGTAACCAAGGATAAAATAGATATGTACAGCCTGAAAGATAACACACTTAACATAAAAATGACAGCTTCAGATGGCGTAAATACTACAGAATATGAATCAATATTCTTTCCGGAATATCTTGATACAAAGGACAAATACAGCACCTATACAGGACAAAACTGTTCTGTTGTTGATATAACCACAAATGCAGGAACAGGCAAATCTTTACTCCTTATAAAGGACAGCTATGCCAATTCCATGATTCAATTTTTAGTTGGGAATTATGATAGAATTACCATGCTTGATATGCGTTATATAAATCAATACTATGGCAATCTTATAGATATAGACAACTACAACCAGGTACTGTTTTTATATAACTGTATCACGTTTGCAGATGATGGAAATATGATGAAATTAAGTATTCTGAAGCCATCAGAATAATATATCTGAGCCGCTTAGAACTCCGGAATAAAACTTTCAGAGGCAGTATCACCCTCCTGAATAAATCCATTTTCCACTCCTATACTGATGGCATAGTCAACCAGTTCGTCATATTCCTTATCAGTCAGCTTGTCTGCAAGCTCCGGGAATTGCTCTTCTATTCCCGGCATTGGCGTATATTGGTTCATTATACTTATATATATTCCTTCACCATATCTGCTGTTTAGATATTGTATAACCTCTTTGGAATCCTTTATCTGTCCCGGCAGCTGAAGATGACGGACTATTATCCCTTTTTTCATTATTCCTTCTTTATCAAAACTTATATGTCCGCCGCCGCACTGGCGAAACATCTCATCTATAGCTGCTTTTGCTATGTCAGGATAATCAGGTGCCTTGCTGTATTTAGCTGCAAGCTCACCTGACATATATTTGAAATCCGGCAGATATATATCTATTCTGCCCTCAAGCAGCTTCAGCATTTCTACCTTTTCATAGCCACTGCAATTATATACAAATGGCAAATCAAACCCCTTTTCTTTTGCCATATCAATAGCAACTATTATCTGCGGAACATAATGATCAGGTGTAACAAGATTAATATTATTTGCACCTTGTCTTTTAAGTTCAAAAAAAGTATCACACAATTCCTTTACAGAGATAACTTTACCTCTATTTCCTGTGGATATCTTCCTGTTCTGACAAAAACAGCATCCTAGCTGGCAGCCTCCAAAGAATATTGCTCCTGAACCATCTTCTCCTGATATACATGGCTCCTCCCACATATGAAGTGCTGCTCTTGCGACCATAATTTCCGCAGTCTCATGACAAGCTCCCATTTCACCCTTTATTCTGTTTACACCACAATTTCTCGGACACAGCCTGCACTCTTCTAACAATTTATTCATAAAATGTACTCTCATCCGCCAGCAAATCTGCAAATTCCATTAAATCATTTTCTTCCATGTCTTCTATGTCGCCTTTATCAATAAGACCAGCCAAATCAGGATTAATAGGAAGTCTTACTGCTTTTCCTATATAAAGCTCCTTCATCACATCCTCAAGCCTGCTCCTGCCAAATATATCATGCTGTTTTCCACAATCAGGGCATATAAAGTATGACATATTCTCTATCATTCCTATAATCGGAATATCCATACTTTCAGCCATTCTTACAGCCTTTCCTACTATCATTGACACCAGATCCTGCGGCGTTGTTACCACCAACACCCCATCTACAGGAAGTGACTGAAATACCGTAAGAGGTACATCACCCGTTCCCGGTGGACAGTCCACAAACATATAATCTATATCTCCCCATACAACATCTGTATAAAATTGCTTTACCGCACCTGCAATAATAGGTCCGCGCCATATAACAGGTGTCATCTCATCCTCTATCAGAAGATTGATGGACATTATCTTTATACCAGTCTTCGTCGTTACTGCACAGATATTATCGCCTGAATTTTCAGGTTTTTCTTTTATACCAAATGCTTTTGGTATTGAAGGTCCTGTTATATCAGCATCAAGAACAGCTGTCTTATATCCCCTTCTCTGCATCATAACAGCAAGCTGGGCAGTAACAGAGGATTTTCCTACACCACCCTTACCGCTTACTACGGCTATAATTTTCTTTATATGTGATTCTTTATTCGGTTTTGCCAGCAGACTTTGCGGCTCTGTTCTGCTTGAACAGCTCTCACTACAACTGCTGCAGTCATGTGTACAATTCTCTGACATTTTAGAGTCTCCTTAAACTTTTATTCATTGTTTTATATAATAACAAATACAATAAATTTTCTCAATGCACTTATTGTATAG
>JBJEMQ010000034.1:0-3447 GCA_051879755.1 Coprococcus sp.
ATAGATGAAGATGCTGTTTCAACACTTATTCACGATGCAGCAGTTTATATACCGCTCGCAGAGCTTGTGGATATTGATAAGGAAATTGAACGTCTTGAAAAGGAAAAAACAAGACTTGAAGGTGAGATAAAGAGAGCTTCAGGTATGCTTGCAAATCCAAAATTTGTAGATAAAGCACCTGCTGCCAAGGTAGAGGAAGAAAAGGCAAAGCTTGCAAAGTATACCGAGATGGCAGAGCAGGTAGCTGACAGACTTTCACAGCTTAAAAAATAAAAAAGAACATTTTACCATCAGATGTAAAAAATGTTATAGCTGTCTAAAAGGAATATTGATTGCTCATTTGCACAGAATATTATTGTCGGCAAAACCGATAAAAATGAGCGGGGGTATATGAAAATGGCAAAAAATAAGTATGCTTCAGACAGCTATAGCAATGATGCAGTGTCTGACTATTCAAAGAACAAGGCTTCAGATAAGACATCTGATAAGGCGTCTGACAAAGCCACAGACAAGGCAGCAACTAACACCTACAATGGTGCATCAGATACTACTGGCTATTCTAACTCTACAAATCGCAGATAATAAGCCCGGTATCTGAAAACAAAAAGGTCACAATCTGATGTCATGATACAGAAATATCAAGACGAGGATTGTGGCCTTTTAAGTTGATGATTTGACACAGAGATGTCCTTAACCTAAGGAGGGGGTTTTACAAATGACAAAGAAGCAGGCAAAGAAGATACTTGCTTTACTTATTTCACTGCTTGTTATGGCAGTTATGGCATTTGGATTGATATTTTTCATCATAAGGTATGGTGACTTAGATGATAAAGAAGAAGCAGCTGAGGTTATATCAGTTGTGACTACTGAGGCTGCATCAACTACAGAGAATATGCAATTTACCGAGATTGCAACTACAGAGGAACCTACGGAATCACCGGAAGAAATACTGGACAGACAGATTGATGGTTTGATTGATGAGATGACTATCGAGGAGAAGGTAGGTCAGATGTTTTTTGTAAGAACTGATGCTTTATATGACAGGAGTATGTTTGATACATATAATCCGGGTGGAATTATTCTGTTTGGTTCGGATGTAGAAGATAAAACTGTCTCCGGCCTTCAGGAGTATATAGATGATTTTCAGAGCTTAAGCAAATATCCTCTTTTTATAGGAATTGATGAAGAGGGTGGAACAGTTACGAGAATAAGTTATAATTATAATCTTACAAGAGATGCCTTTAAATCGCCAAGAGAGTTGTATGAACAGGGGGGATACGATGCTGTTATAGATGATTCCCATAATAAATCGGAACTCCTGAAATCATTTGGTATAAATGTAAATTTTGCTCCTGTGGTAGATTATTCGACAGACTACCGGGATTTTATGTATGACAGGGCATTTGGAGATAATATTGACGAGACATGTGAATTTGCAGATAAGATAGTAACAGCTATGAAGGAAGAGAAGATGGGTTGTGTATTAAAGCATTTTCCCGGTTATGGAAATAATGGTGATACACATACAGGTGTAGTTACAGATTTAAGAGATTATGATGTATTTGAAAATCAGGATTTTCTTCCGTTTGAGGCCGGTATAAAAGCAGGAGCGGATTGCGTCCTTGTTTGTCACAATATAGTTGCATGTATGGATGATGAATGTCCGGCATCACTGTCAGAAAAAGTACATAGGATATTAAGAGATGATTTGGATTTTGATGGTGTTATTATAACTGATGACCTTGCCATGAGCGGAGTTGCTGATTATGTAAGTGCAGATGCCGCTGCAGTTCAGGCGGTACAGGCAGGAAATGATATGATGATAGTATCAGATTATGTAGCACAATATGATGCAGTTCTTGCAGCTGTAAAAAATGGTGATATAGATGAGCAGCAGATAGATGATTCTGTCAGAAGAATTCTTAAGTGGAAATATAATCTTGGACTGCTTGAGGATTTAGGTACATATTAAGAAAAATACTCATACCATATAATATAAGGGAAGTTATTCTTTTAAATAAATATATGGGGGTGAGTCAGATGAGATTTGTCAGTATTCCGATAAGGAATATATTACAGGAGGCAGTCCGATACAGTGGTATAATCGTAGATGTCCGTTCGAAAGAGGAATTCCTTAAGGGGCATATTCCCATGGCTGTAAATGTGCCGCTAACTGATATTCAGGCGGGACATTTTTCTCTGCCAAAGAGCAAATACATTCTGGTATATTGTATGTATGGAGGCGGCAGTACTCTTGCTTCAAAACTGCTAAGTCAGGAAGGCTACAAAGTCATCAATACGGTCGGAGGACTTGTACAGTATAAGGGAGCACTTACAAGGGAACGATAAGAGGAATATATGCTGTTGACAGCAAAATGCATAAAAAGTATTATTTAACTGTCTGCTTGTTATGAGACAGCATTTATATAAGGAGATTGTGGAAAATACATGAGTAGAGTAGAACTTATAGCACCATGCCATTTTGGACTGGAGGCTGTATTAAAAAAGGAAATAATAGATTTGGGATATGATATAGTTCAGGTAGAAGACGGAAGAATAACATTTGCCGGTGACGAAGAAGCAGTAGCTCGGGCAAATATGTTTATTCGTACAGCCGAGAGAATTATGCTGAAATGCGGAAGCTTTAAGGCAACTACATTTGATGAGTTATTTGAAGGCACAAAAGATATACCATGGGAGAAATATCTGACCAGAGATGCAAAATTCTGGGTATCAAAAGCAACATCAAATAAAAGTGCATTGTTTAGTCCGTCAGATATACAGTCTATAGTAAAAAAGGCTATGGTTGAACGGATGAAGCAGACATATCATGTATCATGGTTTTCTGAAGAAGGAGTAAGTTATCCTGTGAGAGTGTTTATATTTAAAGATATTGTGACTATAGCACTTGATACTTCAGGAGTATCACTTCATAAGAGAGGATATAGAAAGCTGGTAGGCAAGGCTCCTATATCAGAGACTCTGGCAGCCGCATTGATTATGCTGACTCCGTGGAACAGGGACAGGATACTTGTAGATCCTTTCTGTGGAAGCGGAACATTCCCTATAGAAGCAGCTATGATAGGTGCTAATATAGCACCGGGAATAGACAGGGAATTTATTGCCTCCGAATGGGTCAAACTTGGGAATAAGAAGATGTGGTACAATGCCATAGATGAAGCAAATGATATGATAAGGCATGATGTAAAGATGAACATTCAGGGCTATGATCTGGATAGTGATATGGTGAAGTGCGCTGTGGAGAATGCAAAGCTTGCCGGTGTGGATAAGCATATACATTTCCAGCAGAGAGATGTCAGAGAACTGCGTAATCCAAAGAAATATGGATTTATAATAACAAATCCGCCATATGGAGAGAGACTTGAGGAGAAAGAAGCACTTCCTGAATTGTATAGGACTATCGGTGCCAGCTTCAATATGTTGGAG
>JBJEMQ010000035.1:0-15598 GCA_051879755.1 Coprococcus sp.
TTTGTGGTGTATACCTTCTGCAAATGACTTACCGTTAATAATGCCATATTTGTTCTCCTTTTCTTTATTTCCTAATCACAAGGCTATCATACCGCAAAAAAAGACAGAGTACCTTAACTCTGCCTTACATTTTGCATATGTAACCTTACAGTATTGTAAGGTACACATCTGTTCCTGTGCCAGGCTCCGACGTAATCTCTACAGAACTACCCAGTTTTTTTACTATACTGTCTACCAAAAATAAGCCTATTCCGGTTGCCCTTTTGTCTATTCTTCCATTATATCCTGTATAACCTCTTTCCATAATACGTGGAATATCTTCTTTCATTATACCAATACCCGTATCGGAAATGCGAATAGTATTTTCATTTGGCATGTCTATGGTAATACCACCTTCACTTGTATATTTCAATGCATTTGACAGAATCTGCTTCAACACAAATACCAGCCACTTTTCATCCGTTACCAGAACACGCTCTTCCGGTATATCAATCTTTACATATAATCCTTTTCCAATAAACGAACGTGCAAAATATTTTACAGCCTGATTAACCATAGATTTTACCGGATATTTGGCAATCATCAAATCTGAGCCGTTACCTTCTACACGAAGATACTGCAATATTATATCGCAATACTGTTCTATCTCAAAAAGCCGTTCAGCACACTCAGTTTTTTTCGGAGTTTCCATCCCGGATACTTCCAATGACAATGCCGTAAGCGGTGTCTTTACCTGATGTGTCCACAATGTAACAAACTCTGTCAGTTCAGTATTTTTCTGCATCTGTTCCTTATGTTCCTGCCGTTTTGACTGTTGAAGATGACTTATCAGTTCCTGATAATCCTGTTCAATTATGTTTTCTGCTTTCGGAAGGTTTTCCATAGTAATATCGATATTCTGTTTTGTCTCATTCAAAATCTTATCCTTGCGTCTTATCCGGCAAAAATCAAATATGACATATACCATCATGGCTGCTATAGACAAAATAACGGGATATATCATAAATCCGGGATTTACCCCTTCCAGATATAGCGACACATATAAAATAGACTGCCATAGAATAAGTATTGCCAATGAAAACCATCTGTTTTTAATATAACTTAATAAATATGTATACCATCTTCTCATAATAGGCTCCACTACTCAATCATATATCCACTGCCTTTTCTTGTTTTTATAAAATCATCCAGTCCGACTTCTTTTAACTTTTTGCGAAGCCTTGTTATATTCACAGTCAAAGTATTATCATCAATAAAGTTCTCACTCTCCCATAGCTGCATCATAATCATATCCCTATTTACAATGCTTCCTGCATTTTCCATAAGTAAGGTCATAATCTGAGTCTCGTTTTTTGACAGTTCAACTCTTTTTCCCTGACATGTTACACTATCATCAACCATATTCAATATCACACCATTGTGATTTATCACGTTCATCTGCCCGGCAAATGAGTAGCTTCTTCTGAGCATAGCTCCAATCTTTGCAGTAAGCACAGCCATATCAAACGGCTTTGCAATGAAATCATCACCACCCATATCCATAGCCATTACAATATTCATATTATCTGACGCCGACGACAAAAATATAATCGGCATATTAAAAAGCTTCCTGATTTCGCGGCACCAGTAAAAGCCATTATATGATGGCAGTGTGATATCAAGTATAATTAAATCCGGTGCCGTCTTTGTCACATCCTCAAGTATATTTTGAAAATTTTCTGCGATTACCGTTTCATATCCCCACGTATCAAGATGACTGCTAATGCTTTCTGCAATCATACGGTCATCTTCTACTATTAAGATTTTACTCATCAGAACACCTCTTATTCATTTGTCCATTTATAATATTATGCAGCATTAATCTCACCTGACAATTCAAATCCTTTCTTTGCTGCAATAACGGCAATGATTTCATTTATTACAGCTGCAGCAGCGATAGTACCTTTTACTATGACTGCAAGCTCCGGTTTAGAGACCTCTAGTGCCGAACAGATTATTGCTGTGAAAACAAGTGAAACTCCGGAATGCGGAAGCAGCGTCAAACCAAGATACTTTTGGACAGTTACAGGCATTCCCATTGCCTTAGCACCAATTCTTGCTCCAAAATACTTACCAAATGCCCTGGCTGCAATGTAGATAAAGGTATATACCCCTGCTCCAATAATAAGATGGTAATCAAGTGGTGTTCCGAGGTCAACAATTGCTGCCAGTAAACTAATACCCAGAATCGGATGAAACCAGTTAACAAGATTGTTTAGCTGTTCTTCCGAAATCATATTTGCAAATACTGCTGAAAAAGCTACTCCCATAAGCATATAATTTAATGTTATATTGGTAAATATCTTAGTATTTAAAAGAATGCCTATTATAGCAGTAGCTGTAATACCTGTTACAAGAATTATAAGTGTTCCGATTTTTCCAAATCCACGTTTTAAAAGGATGCCTGCTGCCAGCCCTGTTACTATACCAACACAAATCGGCAAAAAAATCATTACAGGAATCATATACAACGGAACAGCACCACCCGAAACGGCACGTGCAATAAAAGAATTTACTGTAAAGAAAACTGCAATTCCCACAATATCATCAAGCACTGCCATAGGAAGAAGAGTATTTGTCACCGGCCCACAAGTATGAAATTCCTGAACAATGGAAAGCGCCGGTGCCGGCGCGGTTGCAAGCGCAATTCCACCAAAAGCTACTGCCAGATACAAAGGCACGCCCGCAAAATAAAATGCAACAGCAAATATTAAAGAAACAAATGCAAATGTTCCAAGAGACTGAGTTAGCGTAGTAACTATCAGTGCTTTTCCATAATTTTTAATTCTTTTCCAGATAAGCTCTGTTCCAAGCATCAATCCAAAAGCACACTGCATCCATATAATTATTGTCTTATACCACTCTGAATCAATAACTGCCTGTGGCATAAGCCCCAATGCATTCGGTCCAAGAAACATACCGGCAATCAGCCACCCCAATATTGCAGGCATCTTCAGCTTTGTAATTATCTTTCCTGCAACAAAAGCCACTGCCAGCGTACATATCCATCTTAATACATATAAAGCCATATCTGTCACTCCCTTGATATAATATTTTAAAATGTATCATGATAATCTTACTTATGCTACATTATTGCGATTAGATTGTCAACATATTGCATAAGCAAAGAGTTTCGCAAATAAAAAACTGCCGCTTTGCGTTTTCATTAAAGCGACAGTTTTTTCAATATATTTATTTTCTAGTCATTATATCCATTTGGATTCATAGTCTGCCATCTCCAGGAATCAGCGCACATCTCATCTATATCGTATTGTGCCTCCCAGCCCAGTTCTTTCTTGGCAAGCGATGCGTCTGAATAACAGGTTGCTATATCTCCCGGTCTTCTCGCCTTGATTTCATATGGTATCGCATGACCGCAAGCCTTTTCAAATGCCTTAACAATATCAAGTACGCTATAGCCCTTTCCTGTTCCCAGATTGTATATCTTAACTCCGGGTTTTTCCTTAATCTTGTCTATGGCCTTCACATGTCCGGCAGCCAAATCTACAACATGGATATAATCCCTTACACCTGTACCATCCGGTGTATCATAATCATTTCCAAATACACCAAGACAAGGAAGCTTACCAATTGCAACCTGTGCCACATATGGCAGAAGGTTATTTGGAATTCCTTTTGGATCCTCACCTATAAGTCCACTTTTATGAGCACCTATTGGATTGAAGTAACGTAACAGAATAACATTCCATTCCGGATCTGCAGTATGGAAATCTGTAAGTATCTGCTCTATCATATGTTTTGTCCAGCCATATGGATTGGTAGGTGTTCCTTTCGGACATTCTTCTGTAATCGGAATAAATGCAGGATCACCATAAACCGTTGCTGATGATGAAAATATAATATTCTTACAGCCATTGTTTCTCATTGCCTCGCACAGCACCAAAGTACCATTGATATTATTCTTATAATATTCAAGCGGTTTTGCAACCGACTCGCCTACAGCCTTGAGCCCGGCAAAATGTATCACACAGTCTACTTTTTCTTTTGCAAATATTTCATTCATCTTCGGTGCATCAAGTATATCTTCTTCATAAAATGTCAAATCCCTGTTTGTTATTTCCTTTATTCTGTCAATTGACTTTTTACTTGCATTATATAGATTATCTACTACCACAACATCATAGCCTGCATTGAGCAGCTCTACACATGTATGGCTTCCTATATAACCTGCACCGCCTGTTACTAATATCTTCATAATCAATATCCTTCCTATTCTGTCAGACCTGAATTGTAGATTTTTAAGGCCATAACTTATTTTTATTGCTTTTCTTTTATATTTAACCTGCTGCAGCAATTATATCATTATGTTTAATATATATCCAGTCCTATATATCGTTTACACAATCAATGAATTTCAGGAAAGCTGTCTTACCTGTTTCGTTGCGCTTATATACTCCTGCGCATTCAAGTATTTTTTTAAACACCTCGCCTATTTCATCCTGAAGAATTTTTTCTACATTTGTTTCATCAATTATGCTGTACTTTGGAATAAAACTGTTAACCCAGTCTGCATGCTTGGAAATACTTTCTATCTCGGAGATATTCTTACCTTCTACAAGTGCCGGTTTAAGCTCCTCAATATCATTCTTTAATCTGGCAGGAAGCACAGCGAGTCCCATTACCTCGATAAGCCCGATATTTTCTTTCTTGATATGATGATACTCTTCCCATGGATGATAGAGTCCCAAAGGATGCTCTTTTGTTGTTATATTATTACGAAGCACCATATCAAGCTCATATCTTCCATCACGCATTCTTGCAATTGGGGTAATGGTATTATGTGGCTCGCCATCTGTTTCTGCATATATAAATACGCTCTCGTCAGTATATCCTCTCCATGCATTCAGTATCTTATCTGCAAGATCTATTATCCTGTCACTGTCCATACCATTTAATCTGATTACCGACATAGGCCATTTTACTATTCCCGCGTCTATATCCTCATAGCCTGCAAATGTAACCTTGGTTTCTACAGGTGCTTTCTCCATGGCAAATGTATAATGTCCACCCTGAAAATGGTCATGACTTAATATAGAACCGCCAACTATAGGAAGGTCTGCATTTGAGCCTACGAAATAATGAGGGAACTGTCTGATAAATGAAAACAGTTTTCTGAATGTATCCTTCTCTATCTTCATTGGTATATGCTGCCCGTTAAACACAATACAATGCTCATTATAGTAAACATATGGTGAATACTGAAAACCCCATCTGCTGCCATTTATCTCTACAGGTATAATTCTATGGTTTTCTCTTGCAGGATGATTTATTCTTCCTGCATACCCTTCATTTTCCATACATAACTGACACTTTGGATATGAAGATGATGGCATGTTCTTCGCAAGAGCTATCACTTTTGGGTCTTTCTCAGGTTTTGACAAATTAATGGTTATATCGATATCTCCATACTCTGTCGTCTTAACCCATTTCAGATCTTTTTCTATTCTGTATGTTCTGATATAATCTGAAGCCTTACTTAAACTATAGTAATAATCAGTTGCCTCCTTTGGAGAAGTTTTGTATTTCTCGTTAAAGGTTCTGATAACCTGACTGGGCTTAGGTACAAGCGCATTCATTATCTTTGTATCAAACAAATCTCTTAAGACAACCGAATCCTCTTCTATTATCCCTTTACTCACAGCATAATCAAGAATTCCTTTTAATGTAAGCTCCAAATCAGCAGGTGTACTGATACTTTTGACTTCTCCCGGCTCTATATAATCATCAAGCTTTAACATTTCAAGTATAGTATTTGTAGTATATACCCTGTCTTCTTCAGTTATCATTTCATTTGCTATTCCATATTCAACCAGTTGTTTTATATATGTATTAATCATATTTCCTTATCTCCATATTTTATGATGCTCCCCTATGCCAGAGCATATGAGTTTGCGAGGGCTTTCTTATCAAACTACATATTGATATAGTGAACCACTCACATGTTACGCAAAAACATTAATGCCGCCATAAGGTCTTATCTTAAGTATATGGCATGCATTCTCTCCAAATATACTCTCTATATAATTTTTATATTCAATTGCAGCTGAATTCTTAACAAAAACCTGAATAGTGCCTGCGAAGCCTCCACCATGTACTCTGCACACCCCATTTTTCTTTAAGAAATATTCTGATGCTCCAAGTGCTACCATTACATTCTGAGTATGCACATCCTTTGTACTATAGATGTTCTGCAGCAGCTTGCTCGAAGAATCGCCACTTCTCCTTATTACATCCAGAAAATTCTCAAAATCATTATTAAGTAGCGACGTAACACCTTCTGAAACCCTCTCCTGTTCTGTATAAAAATGCATGGCACGAAGCACTGCCCTGTCACTAACCTTCTCCCTTACACCTGCAATATTCTTAAAAAAATCCTCCGCTTCTACCTGGCTGAGCAAATTCTTTCCAAAGAATTCTGCCACCTGCTTCATTTCCATAGGTATAGCTGCATAATCATCCGTAAGGTCTGCATGAGAACCCTTTGTATCAACAATACACAAACTATACTGCTGCTTCTCGAAATCATATGGCACCTGTCTTATGACAGGGTATTCTTTATTAAGGAAATCTATATATATAAGTCCTCCGACTGCACATGCCATCTGATCCATAAGACCACAAGGTTTACCAAAAAATACATTTTCCGCATACTGCCCAATCTTTGCAATATCAACAGGCGATACCTGCATATCATTATAAAGCCCTGATAAGATAGTCCCTATAAGACTTTCAAACGCTGCTGAAGAAGACATACCTGCTCCCATCAATACGTCACTTGTAACATAAGCTTTAAACCCACCTGTCTTAAAGCCATAATTATTTATGCCTGCTACAACACCTTTTATAAGAGCTGTTGTTGTTCCTTCTTCTTCAGAAGCTTTCTCTATATTTGAAATATCTATAATCTCCTCAGGCATATCATCTGATACAAGGTGTATGACCATATCATCTGTCTTTGCCACTATTGCAACAGCATCCAGATTAACAGATGTTGCCAGCACATGTCCATTCTGATGGTCGGTATGATTACCACACACCTCACTTCTTCCGGGTGCACTGTATATTTCTATTTCCGTCTCATCATACAGCTTCTTAAAACTGTCTATAGCTTTTATGTACCTTTCCCTATTATAAGGTACAATCGTCTCATCTACATATATATCCTTAAGTCTGTCATCATATACTCCTGATGATATCTCCATTCTTAACTCATTAATATCTCTCATAATAATTTTATCTGTCCTTTCTATTTATTGAGATGAGTTTACTACATTCGATAAAATATATATATGGCTCACAGTCGCAAAAATATGTCCATTTGTTAGATTTTTTGTTGTAATTTCTTCTACGGCAAGTTTCATTGTCTTTTTTTTATTTTCATGCTATTCTAAAAAAACAGGGAGGGATTTGTCATGGAAGAAAAAATTGTTGTTGAACTTGCTCAGGAAAATGATAGTGATTTATATCTGAATGTATTTGGACACTCTATAACCGCGCCTCTCCACAAAGCCGGTCCTGCAGTAAAATCCTTCTACCTGATACATTTTATTCTTGAAGGTGAAGGTGATTTTTATGTAAAAAATACCCACTACAGATTAAAAAAGGGTCAGGGCTTCCTTATTGAGCCTGACAATCCTGCATCATATATATCAGATGAAAAGAATCCCTGGACATATGTGTGGATTGGATTTTCCGGTAAACATGCCGGAGAAATACTACACAACATTGGTCTGTCTCAGAACCAGCCTGTATTCACTTGTACAGAAGGGGATAAACTAAAGAAATATGTATTTGATATGCTTGAACATAACACATCAAGCCAGTCAGACAGCTATCGTCTTATGGGCATGCTCTATCTCGCACTCTCTGTAATTGCAGCTGCCCAAAAAGATAAAATTGAGGCTCCTTCAGGTAATATGTATGTAAACCACGCAATTTCTTATATTCAAAGCCACTACAGTATGCCTGTAAAAGTAGAGGAAATATCAGATTATGTAGGAATAAACCGCAGCTATTTCAGTGACCTTTTTAAAAAATATACCGGCATGAGTCCGATTAAATATTTGCAGAATTTTCGTATAACCAAAGCACAGCATATGCTTACCATAACTGACCTTTCTATCGAAAGCATTGCATTATCATGTGGTTATCAGTCATCCGAAGCTTTCCATAAGATATTCCGTAAAGAAGTCGGTATATCTCCAAAAAAATACAGAGAACAAAAAAGGGAGCGTACTCTTGAAAACCAACAGACAATGCAGACAAATAAACCGGCTTATATTAAAGGTTATGAAGAAGAATTATAACCCTTATATATGCCTTTTATAAATCTGTTCCTATACTATCTGGCTTCTGAATTCATCTTTGAGCTGGTCAAGAACGGAATCCATTCTTCTGTCATAATCTTCAAGATTACCATTTATTCGGTTAAATATTGCTTTCTGCACTTTATTATATATAGACATCTCCCTCACATCTTCTTTCGAATCACCAAGTTCCATCATCAGGTCATCAAAGAATCCGTCAGGCATTCCACGTTTTTTTATTTCCTTCCGAAGTGTTGATGTATCGGCAGAAACAGCCAGCACACAGAAATATTCTATTAAAGACTCATTATTATTATTCAAACTGAATGCTTTGATAAAACACTCCTTTGCCTCCTCAAGCTGAAGATTTCCGGCAAGTGCTACTGCTTTGTTATGATATATATTTCCAAGGAAAACATCTCTCTCTCCGTTAGCTTCCTTATAAGCTATAATATCATCATATATTGCCCCGGCCTTAATATAATGCTTATATCTAAGGTATCCATCTGCTTTTTTCTTACTTATCTCCGGAATACTCATGTTTCTAAGGCGCTGGCATTCTTCCATAAAGCTCTTGACTTCCTCATTACTGTAATAATCCCCGTAAGTAAGTATCTCTACCATAATGTCCTGGGCAAATGCTTTCTTTGATATAAGAAAATCAATCTTATCCCCCAGCTCCGGCATCTCTATTTCATCACTAATCCATTTGCCAAGCCGCTCATTAAGATCATCCTCACCTATCAGTACCACATTATTATATATGTAGTAGCACAGTTCTTCATAAGAATACACGCTTACTCTGGTATTCAAAAATGTATATGGATTATCTGCAGTTTTTGATTTACATACAATTATATTATTCATACACTACCTACTCCTATAACTCAAATTCCTTACGATATATCCTATTTGTTGTAGGAAACATATCTCCAAAACCTACATCTCTTATTATAACTGCGCCTTTTTGTGCATTTGCAAATTCTACTTCAAGAGATATTTTTGTTGTCTTTGGCGGTCTGAATGGCAGTCCGTGTATCTCTATAACTTCGTTTTTAACCTTACCCGTAATAATATTTTTATAAACAAGCTTCAATCTGTTTGCCTCGTTCAAAAATACATTAAGTTTTCCTTTTGCATTAAACCATTCATCACCACCGGGAACAATCGGGCAAAAAGTGTCCTTGCTGTCAAGCAGACTGATTCCTATATCGGATTTCACAGTATACTCAGTATCTATAAAATATTTTCCGAGAGATTCCCTATAGAATCCTCCTACAGCTCTATAACAGGCACCCTTTGTATATATATTCTGTCCTACAAATACTCTTCTGCCCTGACAGAGTGTTGCTGCTGACACTTTCATCCAGTTCTCCGCAAACCCAATACCTGTAAGAAAAACTGAAGATATATATGTCTCTGACATAAGCTTCTTTACTATCTCATCAAATGCCTCGTCCATTTCCTCTTTATTTCTTCCGAATGTTGCAAAATTAAATTCATTTCTATAATCCTTGTGTAATACACTAACAACTTCCGGTGTCTTATTTCTTGTTATATCTACTCTATAGTAATCAAGTCCATCATTAGAAAAATCAAATAACGCCACACTGTTATTTCTCAAAGATTCCGGCTGGTTAAATATATAATATAAACCACTGTCCAAATGACTTACTATATCAAACTCATCCTCCGATAAGTTCAGTACATTTGCCAGTTCTCTGACAGCCTTTATAATCAATATATCAATATCTGCTATAGTAACCACAAGTTTTTTTATAACAAAATTTTCAAGTTCATTTGCAAACTGTTTAATATGAAGCACAAGCAGTCTTATAAGAAGTTCCTTAGCTTTATACCTCCTGCCATCAACTTCACAACTCTCATTCATAAGTACCTTTTGATATATATGGTCTATAAGTACACCTTCCTCATCAAATCTGCGTGATGAAGCTTTCGCACCTGAACACCATCCCGGATAATCATATACTCCGGGTTTTTCACAGGCTTCCTCAGTCTTTCTGTCAGCATCACTATAGAACAATATATTAGGAAACAGATAAGTATCCTTTGCTTCACTGTGATATACCGACTCCGGTTCTCCTGTATCTATATTGTAACAGCTAATCTGCGTATATTCCGGTCCAAGGTCAAGCCCCAGATACAATTGACGTTCCACCATATTCTTCCTCCTGTACCAATATGCAGGACCGTATCTGCGTTCCTGCAGGCAGAATGTGTCAGTTTTTTTGATATTTCTAATCTGCACATTTCTGCAATATAAGCGATGTTGTTTATAATATTATCAGATTCTCCTCAAAGAAATGAGTATTGTTCAAATACGTATCCATTGCCTGTATAAGCTCCTGGTCATTTCTTGTTTCCTGACTTACAAGCATGCTGTTAATAAGTTCGAACCTGTCACTTGTCTTTTTATGAAATGAGGTATTTTTCAGAATATCACTTTCTACAATAGAAGATGTGCCAAACACCCCATCAATAGAGTAAATAAGTGATTCTCCATGGAATACGACTACTTCTTTTACATAAATTCCAGGTATAATCTCTTCCATTCTCTCAGATTTATAATTTGCCATACTGTGACTTTCCTGTCCGAAGCTATAACTTACCCATACCTGTTTACCACTTTCGCCTTTAAATATAAGGTATGTCTTGAACTTCATATCAAGCGGAATAGCGGCAAAATTTGCAAATTCTCTGAAGAATGGTAATATCTTGCATGAATTTATAAACATCTTTACATTTTCCCGTATCCATTCCTTCTGTTCTGCAGTATATCTGCCACCACATTTACTGAAATAATAAAGTAATGACATTCGTGATATTTCATCAGTTATATTGCCTTTTTCAATTTCATTGTAAAGGCTTTCCATCACATTTGAAGGAAGCTTCATATCTTTAATCAAATATTGATGTGCACAGTACTTAAGGAATGCCTTTACTACCATTCCTCTGCTTCTGCCTTTATAATATACATCAAATATATCATATATAGACTCAATATAACCATCTGCAAACATCATCTGTGCCAGTATATTCTCTGATAGCATATCAATATTTCTATAATTTGAATTCACTGACTTAAAAAGATTTGCCATCTCATCCAATGAACCATTATAATTATTAATAAGAAATGACAATATCTTCTGACCTGCATATCCCCGGCGGTATATATACACGCACATGGATATCAGCATTCTGTCTTCAGCATATCTCTTATCCTCTATGCCATACTCAGCAATCTTAATAAGCTCATCTATATCCACATCCATATATCCAAATCTGTGTATTCCTTCAAATGCCTCATCATACATTCTAAGTGATATATAGTATGTGATTATTCTTTCTGCCTCAGACGGTTCCAGATAATCCAGATCTATCCTGGACAGATATTTACGAAGAATATCAACATCATAATTTTCATGATAGTATTCCACCATATGAAGCAGTGCCCTTTGTTTTACCTGATAGCTTACTTCCTGGCATGACGCTATATCTCTGGCAAGATTTATCTCTCCTGCATCTTTATATGTAAATTCATCTATATCATTATATTGATATAGCAGCAATCTGTAATCTCTCGGTGTATATTCACGGCAAATGTCAAAATAGCTTCTCTCGTCAACTATCCTTTCAAGCCTGTATGGTATAGTATTTATATATCTTCCGCCTCTGTTATCAAGAAGTGTTATAATAGCAGAGTTAGAAATAATCTCTACATATGCCTCACCATTTACAACAGGTATTCTCTCTTCTTTTTCCAGTTCCTGATGAGCTACTATAATGGTTTCTATATTCTTGTTGTCACATACGAATTTCCTTTTAAATATAATATTTATAAGTTTTGATGCAAATTCCGGTTTAACATTCTCAGGGTCAAGAAATTCGTCATATATAACTGTGAGGTCATCATTTACTATGCCCTCAACTATCATTTTCTCCATAAAATTCTCGATAGCCGGTATATAGTCATGATATACACTCATATGCTGTTCCTTATTATATATAACATTTGCATAGAGGTATGAAAGCTCCTCATCTGTCAGCGTATTCTTATAATTGAAATATCTGAGTATAGCCTCAGGGATAACCTCATAATGCTTCTTATCGATACTTTTTATATAGCATTCATTAAGACCTACCAGCTTCAAATCTGCTTCTGCCGCCAGCTTATAATATTTGTGATACTGAATATCTACCATATTATTTTTTATAAGAATCGTACATATTGTATTAAGTGTATCAATATCATTTCTAAGTAAATATATACTCTCAAGCATTTTAAAGGCATGCTCATCATAATTCTTAAGTCTCGATGCGGTCTTTACGAATTCTACAATCACATCATCTGATACAAACTCATTTCTCATCCCCCACCTGACTGCCGATATCTCAAGCGGAGCTATCTTTTTCATCATAAGCGGCTGCTTATTAAACATATCACATATTTCAAAGTATATAACAGGACTGTTTATTCCCTCATTATAAAGCTTCTGTATATCCTCATAAAGAACCCACTTATCCTCTGTATAACTCAAATCTACGAACAAAAGGAGCCAGAAATAAAAGAGCCTGTTTCCTCCCTTATTAAACTTCTTTCTGATAAGCCGGGCAGAAGCATCTATCATGCTCTTTTCCCTGCTGATCATAGCCTTAAGATAACTGTAATAACACTGCTCCATATCAGACAAATCTTCAAAGTTTGTATCTGCATCTATACGGACAAACTCACGTTTTACATATTCTAATTCGCCATCTAATATATACATATGGAATATACCCAGCTTGTACATATTATCCTCAGGTCTGTATTTTAGCAATGTTTCAAGAGCCGCTCTCGTTTTCTCTGTATATTCAGGAAGTTCTATTTTATCTGTTCTGAATTCTATATATGCTCTAATCAGAGTATCATTGCTCTTCTTAATCATAAAGTTATCATGTCGGTTCTTAGGAGCCGGCTTCATTGTCTCAGGTCTTAAGATATTCACTTTTACTTTTATGTTCTGATATGCATTTAAAAAATTTATATATCCGGTATTAGTACCTTCAGGAATCTTTTGCGGGTCTATAAGAAAATCCAGTTCAAATGTATTCCCCTGAAAATCCTGTCCACGTATTTTATTCTTCTCCGGTATAAGGAAATCACAGTCTGATATAATCCTTGTATTTGTGTAACCCCAGGTATTCTTATTTATAGAGATAGTTGCCCTTACAAGTTCTGAAGGCATCTCTATCGTTATCTCCTTCTGATTTGCAGTAAGCGTCAACACTCTCTTCTTATGCGTATATACAAGGAATTCCTCCATTGCCTGATTAATTGATAAAGACAAATTAAGTGTATCATAAACACGCCTGAGGTTCTCATCATCTGCAATAAAAGTTCTTACAAATTCCTCGCTTCCGAATATTCTGATGGCAAGCTCCCAGTTTTCCTCTGCTAAAGCTGCAAACTGGAATAAATCCTCCAGTTTCTTATCACCTATTTCTATATATGGATCAACTATGGATATATTATATGGTATTCTGAATTCGCCACCATCTGTTATAATATTAATATTTCCCTTAAAAGACTTTCCTTTTTCAAGACCTCTCGCATCAAAGGAATAATTGACAGTATTTCGTCTGCCTACAAACGTATGGCTATCAAAATCCATAAGATATCTGCTATCATATACCATAAGCTTAATAGGTACGTCATTTGCAGACTTCACCTTGAAAGAGCCCTGATATAATGTTCCTGCCTCAACAGCCAGTTCCAGCTTACTAACTGATATGACTACCTCCGGTCTGTCTACATTAAATTCTCCTTTAGCATACTGCTCTACTATTCCCTTCATAGTTAATTTCTCCCAAAAAACAAGTATTAGTCTTGTATTTAAACTTTACAATAGGTATAATTGCATTAAAAGACATATATTTTGATTATAACAAAATATTAACCTTTTTGAAACATCAATATAGAAAAAGAGGGATTTTTTTATGGGAAAAATGAAAGTAAATCTTTCTGCAAATAATCTTATCACACAGATGGAAACTGTAAGGTTTGATTTGAATATGAATCCACATGGGATTCCAAAATCAGTTGTAAATACTGTTTCAAATAATATCTCAAAGCTGAGCAGTTATCCTGATAATAATTATAAAAAGCTTAAAGACAGTATCTCTGAATATACTGGTGCGCAGCCGGATAATATAATAATTGGGAGCAGCTCATATGAATTCATAAAGCTCCTTATCGAATTTAACAGTCCCAAAAAAGCTATTCTCATATCTCCCGGTTCACAAAACTACGAGAATATACTTAAGCTTAATGGCTGTGAAATAATTTATTACAATACAAAAGAAGATGATGATTTTGTTCTGGATATCGCTGATTTCATCTCAAAGCTTAACGATGAAATTGATATAGTATTTATTTCAAATCCAAACGGAACTACCTCATCTGTCATAGACAGAGAGTCACTGAATTTTATAGCAAAAATATGTAAGGGAAATGACATTTTTCTTGTTGTCGACGAAGAATATATGGAATTTGTCAAAGATAAAGACGAATGTACTTCCATACCTCTTATAGAAGAGTATGACAATCTTGTTGTCCTGCGAAATACAACAAAGTTTTTTGCAGTTCCCGGTCTTCGTCTTGCTTATGCTATTACCTCGAATATGGTATTTAAAAAAGCCCTGGAAATAGCAGGTTTTCCATATCCCATAAATAAAATGGCCGAACTTGCAGGCATCGAAATGTTCAGGGATACCGAATATATAAACGAATCCTGTTCAACAGTAAATACTGAGCGCAGTCTTGTATATGCAGCCCTTGCAAGCTGCAAAACCATAAAGCTATATAAGCCTGCCGCTAATTTTATACTAGTAAAACTGCTAAAGGAAGATATATCTGCCCACGATGTAGTTGAATATCTGGCAAATAAGGGATTACATATAAGAAGCTGCTCGGATATTAACGGATTAGATAATAAATATGTCCGCTTCTGTTTTATGAACCCTAAACAGAACGATTTACTTGTAAATACGTTATTGGAAATTGTATAATAAAACCAACAGGATACCGACAGCATTTGCTGTTCAAATATACAATACATAAGGAGAATAAAAAATGCAGAACGAAACAATTAAAATCTTTTCTTCATACAACAACACACTTGATATCAAGGTGGTGAATGGTCATTTTGCTACTAACCATTCACATATCA
>JBJEMQ010000036.1:0-15588 GCA_051879755.1 Coprococcus sp.
ACCTCATTGGCAGAATTACAAATTCGCCAGAGGAACCAGAATTATAGATTTAAATAAAGAATTTGGAATTACCTGTATGAACTCTGCAGCAAGCTTTATTAAAAATAATGTTGCTAAGTCATTCAGGTTTGATGAGAGCTTAGACCATGCGGAGGACTTAAAGTATATGCTTCAGATTGTGCCAATCAAGATGCATATAGGAGTTGTTGCAGAGTGTGAATATCTGTACAGAAGATATCCTGAGGGTGTTACTTCACTTGTTTCGACAGGAAAGCTCAAGAAGAATTTCTATACAAATTCTCTTAATGTACTTGTCTATGAAACAATAGATAAATATATGTCACAGCTTGGTTATATTCCGGGTTTTGTACAGAATACACTTATGGTTGATATGCAGTGGAAGCTTAAGATGAAAGCGTTTATAGAAGGTGTTCTTACAGAAGAGGAGCAGGCGGAATATCTTGATAAGCTTAGTGGTGTATTCAAGTATATTGATGACAGGATTATTCTTACACAAAAGATGCTTCAGCTTGAATATAAGTATCAGGTCATCAAGCTTAAATATGGATATGTTACAAAGAAAAAGGAATATAAAGATATTCTGTATCATGTTCAAAATACAGTTGTAGGATATGCATCAGGCTCAAGGGATTATATTGAGTTTATAAATATTGAGAATGATAAGCTTATAATGGAGGGTTACACTACAGTTGTTGACAGCGATGAGAATGATGAGCTTGAGAATTATATCAGTATAGCCGGCAATCTGTATAAGTGTGAAAAAACTAATCGCGATATAGAGTTTAAGAATGTATACGGACAGCTTATGGCATTTGTACCATACAGGATAGAGATACCGCTTGATGAAAATACCATGGATAAAGAAATGTATCTTTATACTTCTGTTAATGGACATATGGTTGCAAGAAGAAATCATATATATGCAAAGTTTGCGCCGTTTAGTAAAGTATGCGATTATCAGTATGTAGTTAAAAATAATTATATTATTAAAAAAATTAAAACTGGTTTTGTAGTAAGCAGATATGACGAACAGACAGCAAAAGATCTGGAGATTGAATATATGGCAAATCTTCAGCTTTTGAAAGAAGAAAAAGAGCGGGCAGATGATTTTGAAACTGCTGAGAGAATAGAAAAAGCTATATCCTTAAGACGTGAGTATTTTGATATGAAGGCTGATAAGAAAAAGGAAATATGGCTCATATCTGACAGACCTAATATTGCAGGAGATAATGGCGAAGCTTTCTTTATGTATTTGAGCAGTATTAAGCCAAAAGATATAGAGTACTATTTTGTTATAACAGAGGACTCTAAAGACTATGAAAAGATGTCAAAATACGGAAATATTATTCCGTTTGGTTCAGAAAGACTTCAGTTATATACCTTGCTGGCAGATAAAATAATTTCTTCCCAGGGAGAAGACTATATTTTGAATCCTTTTGATAATTTATATGATTATCTGAGAGATTTGCCGGATTATAGGTTTGTATTCCTGCAGCATGGCATTACAAAGGACGATTTGTCAGGATGGCTTAACAGGTATAATAAGAATATAAGTCTTTTTGTTACTGCTGCCAAGGCAGAGTATGATTCCATTATAAATGGAGAATACAGTTATGATGAGAGGCAGGTTAAGCTTACGGGATTCCCAAGATTTGACAGACTTGTGGCGAAGAAGAAACCAAATAAAGAGATTGTATTTATGCCGACATGGAGAAAAAATCTTGCCAGTGCAGTTGATGCAGCAACAGGAAAAAGAACATATCTGAAAGGCTTTACAGATTCTGATTACTATAAATTTTATCAGAAGCTTATATCTGATGAAAGATTGCTTGATACCTTAAAGAAAAAAGGTTATACGGGAAAATTTGTTGTTCACCCAAGCAATGGAGAAAATGCAAAGGATTTTGTGGGCAATGATGTAATATCAATTTGTTATGATGGTATAAATTATCAGGAAGAATTCGTAAAGAATGCTTTGCTTATTACGGATTATTCAAGTGTGGCGTTTGATTTTGCTTATCTCAGAAAGCCTGTTATATACACTCAGGGCGACAGAGAAGAATTCTTTGCCGAACATACCTATGACGAGGGATACTGGGATTATAAAGAGGATGGTTTTGGACCTGTCTGCGAAAGCTACGAAGCTACAGTTGATGAGATTATAAAAGCTGTAAATAATGACTGTGCTATTGATGAACAATATGCAAAACGTATTAACAGATTTTATGATGCTTTTGATAATAATAACTGTCAGAGGGTATATGAGGCAATAAGAGAGCTTAATTAGGTCATTTAAGGGAGTATGAGAATGGATAATCAATATTTTATATCATTTGTAGTATGTTTAAATGAACATGATGAGACTGTGCAGGATGAATACAGAATGATTAGTCTTGCAGAATCTAATCCGCAGGTTCAGTTAGTGGTTGTTTATGATGACAATTGTATAGATATCAAGGACAGCATATTTGCAGATATCAAAGGGGATAATATAGCATTTATAAATGCATCAGCATCTGATGATTTATCAGCAGAGCTAAAAGCGTCTGTAAAGGGAAAATATGTATCTTTCTCAAGAATTGAAGTTTCAATATCTGACAAAGATATAAGGACGCTTATAAGCTATATGAATAAAGAAGATGATATTGTTATAGCCAGAATATCTTTGGATGAAAAATTCAATAGATTTATCAGGGAGCATAATAATTATTGTGACAGATTTGATAAGGGTACAAATCTGTCTGATAATGTTTATATGCTTCACAATATGAGCTTCGGATATTTCTTCAAAACAAAGTCTCTTGTATGGCTTAACGGTATAAGTTCGGATAACTGGGCATATGACATTATAAGATTAACATATGCAAATGCGGTCATGCTTCCTGATATGGGATATGCAAAGGGTGTAGATGTTCATTTTACGTCAGGTACTCTAGCGATGACCTCATGGAATGATGCATTTTCAGATGAAGAGAGTGTCAGAAATATATTTAACAGGTTGATTGTAAGGCTTAATGAGATAAGACAAAATGATAAGGTAATATATAATGTTAATGCTGACTATGCACTTTTGTATTATGTAGTAAGACTGGCTGAGAGCATAAATAATATAGAAGATATGGAGGAAACTCTGTTAGAAAGTTTGTCAGCATTTATAGATGATTTCCTAAGAAGCCTTAGTACAAAGGATATAATTGTTTCAAACAGACATATTAACAGAACGAATAAGCATTTTATATTAAATAAATATTTTGATGTTATGGAGGGTGATGGAAGTGAGGAGCTTGATGTAATATTTGAACCTTCACACTATAAAACCTCTATGATATATTTTGAAGAAAAGAACGGTATTCTTCATTTGGAATATACAGTTGAGCAGCCGGAGGAGAAAGAATATGATATCTGTATCAGAATAGATGGCAAGGTGAAAAAACCGGTATCAGTATGTGATTATAAAGAAATGCATTGGGCAGGTCTTGTTTCATCAAAAACAAAAATATATGGATTTGATGTAGCTTTAAAAGATATTAAAAAGACTATTTCAATATGTATCAGCAGTGAAAAAGGTATAGAACGCCTTGTTGAAACAACATATGGAAAATATACTCCATTTTCTACGAAAGTAGATTTGTATAAGAAAATCAATGACAGATTGATGTTTGTAACTGAGGAACGGGCTACAATCAGGGTTGTAGAGGTTACTAAGCGTAATGAGACGGCACTTATATACAGGAGAAATAAGTCGTTTGTAAAAAAAGGAATTCCGGGTATGAAGGCTATTGCTGCAAGAAAACTGTTTGAGCAGAAAAAGGAAAAACAGGAAAAAAATATATGGCTTTTCTCTGACAGAACAAACAGGGGTGATGATAATGGTGAGGTGCTTTTTCAGTATATTTGTGAGAACCCTATAGATGGCGTTGAACCATATTTTGTTATAGATAAGGATACGGATGACTGGAACAGAATGCAGGAGTTTGGTAAGGTGGTTGCACCTTTTAGTCGCGAGCATAAGATGTTGTTCCTTTTGAGCGAATATAGTCTGTCTTCCCAGGCGAATGCGGCAGTAGTAAATCCGTTTGGCAAATATGAATATCTATACAGGGATTTGATGTATGATAAAAGACTTATATTCCTTCAGCATGGAATAACAAAGGACAATCAGTCGAAATGGCTTAATAAGTATAATAGAAACCTGTATGGTTTCATAGTTACAACAAAGCCGGAATATGATTCTGTATTTGAATATGATTATTATTATACACCTGACAGAGTATGGCTTACAGGTATGCCAAGATATGACAAATTATATCATGATGAGAAGAAATATATAACTGTTATGCCGACATGGCGGAAGAGTCTGTCAGCAGGAACAGATGAAAAGGGTGTATGGATACTTGGTGATGAATTCAAGGATAGTGAATACTTCAGGTTCTATAACGACCTTTTAAACAGCAGGAGACTTATTCAGGCAGCAGATAAATATGGATATAAGATCTGCTTTATGCCACATCCAAATACAATAGCAGGTATAGATATGTTTGAGCACAATCCTAAGGTGGAATTTATGGATATGAGTTTCTCATACAGAGATGTATTTGCCCAGACAGATTTGATGATTACTGACTATTCATCGGTTGCGTTTGATTTTGCATATCTTAGGAAACCGATTGTTTATTCACAGTTTGATAAAGAAAGCTTCTTTAGTGGTGAACATTCTTATACAGAGGGCTATTTCGACTATGAGAGAGATGGCTTTGGTGAAGTGGAAAATAATCTTGACAGTGTTATAGACAGGGTTATAGAGTATATGAAAACAGGTTGTAAGCTGAAGCCTTTGTATGAGGAAAGAATAAATAAGACATTTGCATTTAATGACCATGACTGCTGCAGACGTGTTATGGAATGTGCCATGAAATACAGGTAGAATAAAGGAGATTATATTGAATGGACAAAATAGCAGTACTGATACCATGCTATAATGAAAGCCAGACTATAAAAAAGGTAGTTACTGATTTTAAAAAGGTGCTTCCGGAGGCTGTTATATATGTATATGACAATAACTCAACTGACAATACTGATGAGATTGCCAGAGAAGCCGGAGCTGTAGTCAGATATGAGTACCAGCAGGGAAAAGGAAATGTTATCAGAAGGATGTTTCGTGAGATAGATGCGGAATGTTATATTATGGTAGATGGTGATGATACTTATCCTGCTGATAATGCACCTGCACTGGTTGAACAGGTTATGAAATACAAGGCAGACATGGTAGTTGGAGACAGATTGTCGTCAACATATTTTGAAGAAAATAAAAGGCCGTTTCATAATTTTGGAAACTCGATTGTAAGAGGCTCAATAAACCATCTGTTTAAAAGTAATATCAGGGATATAATGACAGGCTACAGGGCATTCAGCTATCAGTTTGTAAAGTCATTTCCTGTTCTTTCTAAGGGCTTTGAAATAGAAACAGAGATGAGTATACATGCTGTAGATAAAAATATGCATGTAACAAATGTAATTATAGATTATCGTGACAGACCGGAAGGTAGTGAGTCCAAGCTTAATACCTATTCTGATGGAATAAAAGTTCTGTTTACCATAGCAAGATTGTACAGAACATATAAGCCTATGGCATATTTTGGAGTAATTGCACTTGTTCTTGCACTTATAAGCATTGGCTTTTTTATTCCGGTACTTATTTCATTTGTAAAAACAGGGCTGGTTGCAAAGTTTCCAACATTAATATGCTGTGGTTTTTTGATGGTAGCGGCAATTCAGTCATTTTTTGCAGGCCTTGTATTATCAACCATTTATCAGAAAAACAGGCATGATTTTGAAATGGAGCTTCACAGGATATCTGATGAAGAGAAAAGACTTAAGAACAAAAATTAAATTCAGATAAATGTTCTGCAGGGCTTCGCAAGGATTTGGAGATGTTATATATCATTAAAACTGCCTCAAATCCGGTGCTAAGTCCTGCAGAAATATTTTATATACAGCATAAAAAACTGTTGCCTATTTATTCTTTGTTTTGAATACAAATAGTTTACTAAATACATAGTTTAACAGTATAACGATTATTTGGGCTATTATTTTGATTATAAGGCTGTTAAACATTAATTTTTCAATAAAGATATATAATATAAGTTCTTCAATAATCAATGTTCCTATTCGGGAAGCAAGGAATTTCATGAGTTCATTGAACAGGCTTCCGGCTCCGTTTGTTTCGGACTCGAATACCCATATTTTGTTTGTAACATACGCAAATGCAACGGCTGCAATCCAGGCTATTATATTTGCAATGAGTGGTTTCAGACCAAGTGGTGTATTAAAAATATAATAAACTACAATGTTTAAAACAAATGATAATCCCCCAAAGAACAGATATAATAATATGCTTTTATGCTTCAGGTAAAAGGGTTCAAATATTCTAAGTACAGGCAAGGCCATCATCTTATCAAAAATATCTTTTTTAGGGTTTTCCATACTTATTCTCCATCCAATAATTTATTTTCCGTTTGTGTTTTGCGGTTTAAAGCAGCAAATATTACAAATGGCAGGCACACAATCATAGGCAGGGCATATCTGAAACATGAGACCGGACCTATAAAACAAATAAGATAATTCAAATAAATTAATCCGCAGCCTGCAAGCTCTCTGTATTTATGCCTATGGAGCATAACAAAGAGAAGGCAAAACAGCAGCCAGGTATATGATGAATATTTGAAAATAAATGAAATAACAGGCATTTCAAAAATCATATTTAAAAACTGCTGGACTGTATTTCTGTAGCCGGTAAAAGGATTTGCAGTAGATATTCCCGGCAGCAGGTCTTCTATCAGCTCATCGCCGGAAGTATAGAATGGATAATCTCTTGGACTATCATAATTAAACCAGCCATATGTCATATTAAAGAAGGCTTCAAGATATGCATCAGGATGTCTTATAAGCTGTCTGCCCCAGACCTTTATATAGGAAAGCTTGTCGTTCCCTGTGGAGTACTTGTTATATTGAGCCTTTACAGGATCAGATATAATAGGATTGTACAAATCAGACAGCTCTGATAAAGAATCTACAGTGAACATGGACAATATCGCCGCTTCTTCTTCAGACGTTACATCCTCAGGATATTCGGATATATAACGGGCAGTCTGCTGGAAAGGCACAGACAGCATCTCTGCAATACTTCCGCCCTGTATTCCAAGTGCATTAAAGATTAGACTACTATAAATTATCTTAAAAAAGAGCAACGGAGCTGCTATTACTATTAACAGCTTTAAAACCTGCTTCTTGTTTTTTCTTATTGTAAAAAGCAGAAACGGAAGTAGAACAAGCAGCAGATAAAATCCATTGTTTCTAAGCATACAGAGAAGTAATAGCGCACATCCCGTAACTAAACATTTTTTTATTGAAAGCTTATCCGGATATATCACAGCATCATACAGCAATATAGTACACAGCAGGAATATAATTGTAAATGGTGTATCCTTTGTTATAGTTGTGCACCAAAGAGGAAATAATGGGTTTAATGCAAAAAACAAAAGCATAGCTTTTGAAAGCTTTCTGCTCAAGCCATGTGTATTCATATACATAAGGGTATAGGCAAATACACCGGACATAGCTATAGCCTGCAGGAGGCAATAAATAAAAAATGAAATAGTATATGAACCTATAAGTCTGCCGAATTTTACAAAAAACCACAAAACAGCTGTATAGAAAACAGGATGATGATTATTCCACAGCATAGTGGAGTCGGGATTCATGGTGCGGTTTATAGTTCCGCATCCAAAGCGCTGGTTTGTTGCCTGGGCTATCTCATCACAAGCATCATGCACGAATACACCGGGATAATTAAATATAAAATATGGAAGCCAGCAAAGCAGTATTACGCCCATAAGCAAAAAGAAACGTTTGCAGAAAATCTTACTGTCTGTGCTGCTTTCCATAGTAATATCAGTACGGAATAATAAATCAAGTACAAAAAATGCAATTATGGCAATTCCTATAATTTTTATTAACGATAATATAAATGCGTCTGCACTTCCAAATACCTTGTTCCAGTTATTGCCTGAATAGTAGCTGTCTGCAAGAACAAAGAAAAAACTAAAGATATACGATAACGTAATTGTATATTTGAAAGCTTTTTTATTTGTAAGAGGCAATAAATAGCGTATTGCAAAAAACATTAGAATAGCAATAAAAAGCATCAGAAAACCTGAAGAGGTATATGACTTGGTAAGCTTCCATAGGAAAACAGAAATACCATTTAGAAGCTGTTCGCTTTTTTTTTCGGAAGGTGTGTATACGTTATTTGATATGCAGACTCCAAGACTTACAAGCACAGAAAGAATGACACTTATAATATTAAGTCCGGTGCTGCTTATTTTTTTTGATGAAGTTTCATTTTGTAACTTATGCATAATGATTTTACTCCTCTTATAATATGTATTGCTATCTTCTTGCAGAAGTACGGCGCTCACTTAGTCATATATTACTGACTGCTTTGCATAGATAAATGTATAATAGCATTGAAGGTGATATTTGCCAACTGCCGGAAGAAATATTAAGGATACTTAAATGACCAAATATATTTATATGATTGTATATGACATAATACATGTGATATACTTTTGGAGTGAATATTTATCTGCACATAATAATGTTGGGTGTTGTGCAGATGGAATAATATATTGTTTGCATTGTGGAGTGGATTATGAAAGAGAGAACATTTGACAAGGATGCCTCAAATGCCATAAAGGGAATTGCTATTCTCATGATGCTTATGCATCATTGTTTTATGAATGAGGGCAGATTTTTTGGTTATGATATATCATTTTCGCCATTTGGACAAAATCATATTGTTGCATTAGCATCTTTTTTTAAAATATGTGTTTCACTTTTTGCCATAATATCAGGATATGGATTATATCTGAATTATGAGAGTAAAAGTGAAAAATTATCACCAACCAGGTGGGTTATATCCAGAGAAATACGAACTTTGGCAGGATTTTGGTTCATATTTATTATAAGTGCTGTTTTGTGCCAGATTATCGATGGAAGAACCATGGAAATATACTGCGCGGATGGCAGATTAAATGGGATTATGTATATGCTTGCAGAATTCTTTGGAGTTTCTGATTTGCTGAAGCTTCCTGAGATGAATGGAACGTGGTGGTATATGTCGGCAGCAGTAGTATTTGTACTTCTTATACCATTTCTCAAAAAGCTGGATGAATATCTGATTCTGGTATTGGCAATGGTTATTGTTATACCAAGATTTTGTATTATGGGTTCTACAACTATAGGTATGACAGGAGTAATGTCTTTTATTCCGGCATTTTTGCTTGGGGTAATAGCAGCAAAATATAATCTGATAAACAGATGGATGAAATTATGGAAAAAAGGCGCAGCGAGGTTTATTAAACCAATAGTGGAGATAGTGGTGTTGTTGCTATGTTATATGCTTTACAACAGAGTGCCTCACACAAGGTTTATTGAATTTAAGTGGGCGGTTGTTCCATTTGCAGTATTATTATTCAGTGTTGAGTTTATAGCATTTATTCCGGTAGTGAAGCAGATATTGCAGTTTCTCGGAAAACATTCTATGAACATATTCCTGACACATACATTTATAAGGCAGTATTACTTGAGGGATTTTACATATTCGTTTAAGCATTTTCTGCTTATTATACTGGTTCTTACAATTATATCATTGGCGATATCATTTGTTATAGAATTACTTAAGAAGCTGACAAGATATAACGCATTGATTGAAAAAATCAGAAGATATGCGGAACAGTCATAATTTGTATTATTTTTACCTTGATGATATAATTATGAATGGTTTTATATAGAGGACTTACCGGAAAGGGAGATAGGGATGAACGAGAAACGACGTCTTGATAACACATATGAAAGATATCTTGAGATACCGTTATTTATGATAGCGATTTTTGTGATTATGACGGTATGCCTGTTTTTTGTAAATATTATATCAGGAGTTATAGCCACAGTTTTCACAGTGGTATATGTTGTAATCTCTGTACTTTCATTTATAAGGTATAAGGCATCTACAAGAGCAAGATTTGTGGAATTTGCCATGGAGCATGGGAAGATGCAGAAGGAGCTGCTGCGAGTATTTCCTGTACCATATGCATTACTCGACAGTATGGGTAAGATAGTCTGGGTAAATGATGAGTTTGCAAAAATAACGGGTTTGAGTAAGAGAAAACTGATGAAGCTTACGGCTATGCAGGTTTTTGATGATATAACGCCTGAGATGATACCTGATGATAATACAGTGATACATGGTGATATAGAATATGCAGACAGGGATTACAGGGTTGAAATAAAAGCTGTTGTTACAGAAGATTATCATATCGGTGAGAATGAAGAATATGATGAAGATGAGAGAAAAAATCATGGTGAAGAGAATGATTTTATTGCCATGTATATGTTTGATATAACTGAACTTAATCGTCTTACAAAAGAAAATCAGGAACAGAAGCTGGTTGCGGGACTTATTTATCTGGACAATTATGATGAGATATTCGATGGCCTTGAGGAGGTTCGTCATCCGTTGCTGACTGCTCTGGTAGACAGAAAAATTAATAAATATATGGCAAATGTGGATGCTATTGTAAAATCTCTTGAAAAAGATAAATATATGTTTGTTATGCCGCAGAAATATCTGCCGCAGCTGAAGGAGAATAAATTTGCATTATTGGATGAAGTAAAGGCTATTAATATAGGAAATGATCTTCCACTTACATTAAGTATAAGTCTTGGTACGGATTATGACAGCTTTATAGCTGATTTTGAGGCTGCACGTTCTGCAATGGAACTGGCACTTGGCAGGGGTGGAGACCAGGCTGTAATTAAATCGGCTGACAGAATAACGTATTATGGTGGAAAGAGTCAGGGAACTGAGAAATCTACAAGAGTTAAGGCGCGTGTTAAGACGCTTGCATTTAAGGAGCTTCTTGAGGCAAAAGAACAGGTTATCATAATGGCCCACAAAAATCCTGATATGGATGCATTTGGTGCAGCTATAGGTGTATATAGAATGGTTACATCTATGGAGAAAAAGGCACATATAGTTATAAATGAGATATCGTCAGCCATCAGCCCTATATTTGGCAATTTTACAGCAAACAGTATATATGGCGATGATATGTTTATTACTAACGAGCAGGCACTTGAAATGATAAATGCCGATACTGTGCTCGTTGTTGTAGATGTAAATAATCCGAGCATTACAGAATGTGAGGAGCTTATATCTTATGCTAAGAGTGTTGTTGTGTTTGATCATCACAGACAGACCAGAGATGTAATTTCTGATGCAACATTGTCATATATTGAGCCATTTGCGTCATCAACATGTGAAATGATAGCAGAGATGCTTCAATATATGGATGAGAAGATAAAGCTTCGCCCGTCAGAGGCAGATGCAATGTATGCAGGAATTCTTATTGACACAGATAATTTCCTGACTAAGACAGGTGTCAGGACATTTGAGGCGGCCGCTTACTTAAGAAGAAGTGGGGCAGATGTTATGCGTGTCCGCAAGATGTTTAGAAGTGATATTGATACTTACAGACAGAGGGCTGACGGTGTAAGGAATGCTGAGATAGTACTTGACTCGTTTGCAATATCTGTATTTGAACCGAAGCCGGGACCTGAATCACCGATAGTTCTTACTGCAAAGGTAGCAAATGAACTTCTGAATATAGCAGGTGTAAGAGCTTCTTTTGTAATAGCCCAGATGGGTAAGAATGTAAAGATAAGTGCCAGAGCCATAGATGATGTAAATGTTCAGATTATTATGGAGAAAATGGGTGGCGGCGGTCATGCTAATATAGCAGCAGCAGAATGTCCAAATACTTCAACGGATGTGGTGAAGGCAGATTTGATTAAATTATTAGAGGAAATGTACAAGGAAGGAGATATATAGAATGAAGGTTATATTATTAGAAGATGTGAAGAGTCTTGGAAAAAAGGGCGATTTGGTAAATGTAAATGACGGACATGCGAGAAATTATATTATTCCTAAAAAATTGGGACTTGAGGCTACGCCAAAGAATCTGAATGATTATAAGCTGAAGAAGGCTCATGAGGAGAAGGTTGCAGCCGAAAATCTTGCAGCTGCAAAGGCACTTGGTGCTGAGCTTGAGAAAGCATCTGTTACAGTAGGTATAAAGGTAGGCGAGGGTGGAAAGACATTTGGTTCTGTATCCTCAAAGGAAATATCCGATGCAATCAAGTCGCAGCTTGGACATGATATAGACAAGAAAAAAATAGTACTTAAAGATGCAATCAAGGCAATGGGAGATTTCCATGTAAAAATAAAACTGCATCCACAGGTTCAGGCAGAACTCAGGGTTAAAGTAGTAGAAGGAAAATAAATATGGAAGATGCTTACATCAGAAAAAAACAACCATATAATCTGGATGCAGAACAGTCAGTTATAGGTTCTATGATAATGGACAGGGATGCAATAGTAGATGCATCTGATATATTGACAAAGGATGATTTTTATAATACCCAGTATGGCATTCTGTATGAGAATATGCTGGATTTGTTTAAAGAAGGCAAAGCAGTTGATCTTATAACATTAAGTAATCGTCTGAAAGAGAAGAATATACCGGAGGATGTAGCAGGCATGAAATATATAGCAGATATTATAGCTGCTGTGCCTACTTCGGCAAATGCAAAACACTATGCCAAAATTGTGGCAGATAAATCCATTCTTCGTAAGATGATTAAGCTCTGTGAGGAAGTGGAGAAGGACTGCTATCTTGATACAGATGATGTAGATGATTTGCTGGAAACTGCAGAAGGAAGTATATTCAAGCTGGTTCAGGAGAGAAATGGCGGAAGTGATTTTACGCCTATAGACCAGATAGTTATAAATGTTATAGACCAGATAGAGGAAGCTTCCAGAATGAACAGCAGGGTAACCGGTGTTCCAACAGGTTTTATAGATTTGGACAATATGCTGACAGGTCTTCACGGCTCAGAGCTTATACTTGTTGCAGCAAGACCAGCCATGGGTAAGACTGCATTTGTACTTAATATAGCTCATCACGTTGCAGTAAGGAAAAAAATCGCAACTGCCATATTCAGTCTGGAAATGAGTAAGGAGCAGCTGGTTACACGTATGGTAGCCATGGATGCTCTTGTAAATTCACAGAAAATCCAGACGGGACAACTGGTAGATGATGAGTGGGACAAAATCATGGACAGTACAGAGGTTATAGCAGAAGCGCCACTGTTTATAGATGATAATTCAGCTATTTCCATTGCAGACCTGCGTTCTAAGTGCCGTAAATTAAAGCAGAACAATAATCTTGGGTTGATTATAATCGATTATCTGCAGCTTATGAGTACAAATAAACGTGTGGAGTCAAGACAGCAGTTTATATCTGATATATCACGTTCGTTAAAGACTCTGGCAAGAGAGCTTGATGTTCCTGTTATAGCATTGTCGCAGCTGAACAGAGCTGTAGACTCAAGGCCTGACCATAAGCCTGTACTTGCTGACCTTCGTGAGTCGGGTGCCATAGAACAGGATGCCGATGTAGTTATGTTTATATACAGAGATGATTATTATAATCCTGATACCGAGAAGAAGGGTATAGCAGAGATTATAATTGCAAAACAGCGTAAAGGTTCTACCGGTTCAGTAGACCTTGTATGGTTACAGGATTATACCAAGTTTGCAAACAAAGAGCATTAGTTATATGACAGACATAATGCTTCACTATGAATGAGCACATATGTATAATGAAAAATATTAATTTGTAAAAGTAAAAAGTTATAAAAAGGAGATTTTGAAATGGTAGTAGAACCAAGAGTAAAGGATTTTATATGTACAACAGCACATCCTGTAGGATGCGCAGTAAATGTGAAGAATCAGATAGAATATATTAAGAGCAAGGGCAAAGTAGAGGGGGCAAAAAAGGTACTTGTTATTGGTGCATCAACAGGTTACGGACTGGCTTCAAGAATTGCTGTAGCATTTGGATATGGTGCAGATACACTTGGTGTCATGTTTGAGAAAGAGTCAAATGGAAAACGTACAGCTACAGCAGGATTTTATAATACAAGAGCATTTGAAGAAGAGGCTGAAAAAGAGGGACTTTATGCAAAGTCAATAAATGGTGATGCCTTTTCACTTGAGATAAAGCAGCAGGTTATAGATACTATTAAGGCAGATATGGGAAAGGTTGATATGGTGGTATATAGTCTGGCTGCACCAAGAAGAACTACAGCTGATGGTACAAAATATACATCTGTACTTAAGACGGTTGGAGAAGAGTATACAAATAAGACACTTTTACTTAAGGATAACTCTATTGCAGAGGCACATATTCCGGCTGCAAATGAAGATGAAATAGAGGCGACAATTAAGGTAATGGGCGGAGAGGACTGGATAGACTGGATGCAGGCACTTTCTGATGCTGATGTACTGGCTGATAATGTGACAACAGTTGCATATTCATATATAGGACCAAAGATTACATTCCCTATATATGCAGAGGGTTCTATAGGTATGGCAAAAAAAGACCTTTACAAATCATGTGATATAATCAATGAGAAATTCACAAATATCAAAGCAAGAGTTGCGATTAATAAGGCGCTTGTTACACAGTCAAGTGCAGCTATTCCTGTTGTGCCGCTTTATATCACACTTCTTTATAAGGAGATGAAGGCTGCAGGACTTCATGAGGGATGTATCGAGCAGATGCAGAGACTTTTCATGGACAAGCTTCCTGGTGACCAGGTAGATGAGAATGGCTTCCTTCGTCTGGATGATTGGGAGATGCGTGATGACATCCAGAGTGCAGTTGCCAGGAAGTGGGATCTGGTAAATAATGAAAATGTGTCAGAAATGGCAGACATAGATGGATATTGGGAAGAATTCTACCATATGTTTGGTTTTAAAATAGATGGTGTTGATTACAGCGCTGATGTAGATATTATGTAGATTAATTAATGAATAAAAAAATGAAAGAAGTATTTATGATTTGACGCAGAGTGCATATGACTTTGGTCATGATATCAGTTGATAGAATATGATACTGTTTATTGTGAGTATAATCTTGCGTCAAATCATAAACATTCTGCAAAAACAACCTGCAAGGGTGTACATGAAGTCAGGTTGGCTAAGAAAAAACAATAAACTTATTTGTTTCCAGTATGGTCATGAAAGTAATAACACGTTTTAACATATTGGAATTATCATTGGGAAAAGTCTGCTGCATAATCCGTACGATGTCATATATGGTGTTCTTTCCGTTTATATTTTTCCAGACAGTAGTTCCATATTTATCAAGAGAAATACAGCTTGATTCAGGCTTTTTGAAATATTTGCATGCAATTCGGGCATAGAAACCTGTGTGTGGCATAGTTATTTCAATGATACCCTGAAGTTGCCCTCGCAGAAGTGGTTGGCGATGGTCATGTCGGCAGGATGGCCCTCCAGCGCCTTGGTGGATACCCGGCGGAACCACTCCAGAATCTCCGCTTTCTCATAGCCCAGACCCGCCACCTTCTGCAAAAAGTCCT
>JBJEMQ010000037.1:0-3444 GCA_051879755.1 Coprococcus sp.
GATAAGCAGGCTCTTTCACTTAGCAGAGCTACTACTAAGATTCAGATTGGCGAAAAGCTTACAAAGGGTCTTGGAGCTGGTGCAAAACCTGAGATTGGTGCCAGTGCAGTAGAAGAGAATAGAGAAGAAATAGTGGATATTATTAAGGATGCCAACATGGTATTTGTAACATGTGGTATGGGTGGCGGTACCGGTACAGGTGCAGCACCTGTTGTCGCTGAGATGGCAAGAAATCTGGGTATTCTTACGGTTGGTGTAGTAACAAAGCCGTTTGGTTTTGAGGGTAAGCCACGTATGAGAAACGCAACAGAAGGTATTGCAAAGCTTAAAGAAAATGTTGATACTCTTATTGTTATTCCAAATGATAAGTTGTTGCAGATATGTGATAAGAGAACAAGTATTCCTGATGCACTTAAGAAGGCTGATCAGGTACTCCAGCAGGGTGTGCAGGGAGTAACAGACCTTATTAACAAGCCGGGTCTTATTAACCTTGATTTTGCAGATATTCAGACAGTTATGCGTGATAAAGGTATTGCACATATTGGTATTGGTTCTGCCAGTGGAGAGAATAAGGCTGTTGATGCTATCAAAGAAGCTATGGATTCACCACTTCTTGAGACAACAGTATCGGGTGCTACGGATATTATTGTTAACTTCTCAGGTAATATTGGTATTGTAGAGGCATATGATGCAGTAACATATTTGACAGAGCAGGCTGGTGATGGAGTAAATATTATTTTTGGTACAGTTGATAATGATAACCTTGGTGAGGAAATCAGTATTACTATCATAGCAACAGGTCTTGAAAAAGCAGATGGAGCAGTAACTGTAAACAGGTTTGCAGGAACAGCATCACCTGTATTTGAAAGTATGTCAGCAGCTACAGCTACTACACCGACAACACCTGTTTCACCGGTAATTCCTGGTACAGAACCTAAACCTGCAACTTTCGCAGGACAGAATCTGGGAAGTTCAGTGACAAGACCAACCTTCCTGTCTGAGCATAGTAATGTACAGAATGCAGCGCCTTCGTCATTTACAAAGCCTATGACATCTGCGTCTCAGCCTGAGCATAAACCTGCAAGACCGGTTCAGCAGAACGAAAGCATTAAAATTCCTGAATTTTTAAGAAAAAGATAGAATGCAGTAAAATGCATTAAATATTCAAAAAAGGATGATTTCTTTATGAAATTGTCCTTTTTTAGTTGCATGAATAAATAAAAATGAGTAAACTAGAACATGGATATGTATATACGAATTGAGAGAGGGGATAGAGAAGAAATATGCAGATGTGTTTGAACTGTCTAAATAAATACGAAGAGGGAGTCAAAGTCTGCCCACATTGCGGATTTGGTAACTGGCAGTATAAACCTCTTGATTTCTGCCTTGAATTGGGTGTACTTCTTAAACATAGGTATAAGCTGGGGACTGTTATAGGTGCAGGCGGATTCGGTATAACTTATAGAGCTGTTGACATACAGACAGGCAGTCCTGTTGCAGTAAAGGAATTCTATCCGGCAGGCATGGTAAGCAGAGGGAATGACCATATGTCTGTGCAGATATCAGCACTGGGCAAGGAACAGGCATTTGCCAAAGGTTTAAACAGCTTTCTTGAAGAGGCCAAGGGGCTGGCTAAATTTAAAGGAATTGGCAGTATAGTTCAAGTATATGATTTCTTCGAACAAAATGGAACAGCATATATTGTTATGGAATATCTGCGAGGTAAATCATTATCACAATATGCATCAAGCAAGGGTGGGCATCTGGATTATGATACCTCAATCAAATATATGATTAGTGTACTTGATGCCCTTGAAGCAGTACATGGTGCAGGTATGGTACATAGAGATATAAGTCCTGATAATATATTTATTCAGAAGGATGGACAGATTAAGCTTATTGATTTTGGTGCGGCGAGAGAAAGCTATGGAGATGAGGACAGAACATTATCTATAGTGTTAAAGCCTAATTATGCACCACCGGAGCAATTTAAGAAAAAAAGCAGACAAGGACCATGGACTGATATATATGCTTTGGGTGCTACCATGTATAAGGTGCTTACAGGAAAGATGCCACCTGAATCAATAGGGAGATATATGGAGGATGATCTTATAAGACCATCAACATTGAATAGTACAATACCTCCGTATTTTGACCAGATTATTTATAAGGCTATGGCGCTTAATATAGAGAATCGTTATCATTCAGCGGCTGAGCTTAAAGCCGATATTTTAAGGAATTGTCAGCCACAGCAACAGAATGGATATATGGCTGTACAGCAACAGAATGGATATATGGCCGCAAAACCACAGAATGCATATATGGCTACACAGCAACAGAATACATATGTGTCCGCGCAACAACAGAATACATATATATCTGCACAGTCTCAGAAGCCATATGTAACTGAAAAGAAAGAAAGCATTAAGGCAGAAGGCAGCAGCAATGCGAAGATATACATGATAATTGCCATGGCTGCGGTTGGTGTGCTTCTTATAGCAGTTATAATAATAGCAGTTGTGAAGAACTCAAGAAATAATGGTGAATCAGAAAAAACGGATACATCAACGGAAATATCAACAGAAATATCAACGGAGTCGTCTACAGATGCAACTACAGAGACAACTACAAATACTGCAACAGAAGATGTATCTACAGAAAGCACAACAGAAAGTACAACAGAAAGCACAACAGAATCAGATTCAGCAAAATCAATGGGGTATTTTATATATGATTTTTCACCTATTATTTATGTTAGTGATCTGATATTTGAATATGACATAACTGAAATAATTGACAATGCAGAGATAGAATATCAGTTGACTGATGATAATACATATATTGCTGAAACAGAGAGAGAAATATACAAGTATATTGAACTGGATCCTGATGATTCAGGTAAGGTTGAGGCGGCTTTAGTATTCGGAGATAAATATACTGAAGAGGATGTTGCAGCAAGTATAGAAGAACTTGATGCGCTTTTAGGAGATGGAAACCAGTACGAAAACAGATGCTGGTGGGAAAATGATGACGTGTGTGTTGTATTTATGTATGATGAATCAGAAATATTTATCATATATATGACACCTGAGTATTGGGAAAAACTGAAGAATGAAAGTAGTACTGAATAAAAAATGATAAGGGGAACGAAGATGGCACAAATAGCGAAAAGAACTAAACGAGGCAGTCTGATTATACTGATAAAAGGAGAGGTTTCTACAGAGAAACTGGTTAAGGATAAAAATGTATTAGGCAGAGTTTCGAATAATCCTGATGTGGATATTAAGCTTGAAAGTCCTGTTATGTCACGTATACATGGTACAATTTTTAAGAGTGAAGGTCAGTATTTTTATCAGGATGCCGGAAGTACAAACGGAACATTTGTAGATGGTAAATATTATCAGGGAAATGGCGTATCAGTACCACTTTCTGAAGGCTCTGTAA
>JBJEMQ010000038.1:0-15586 GCA_051879755.1 Coprococcus sp.
TGATCCTGATATTCTTCTGGCAGATGAGCCTACAGGTGCTCTTGATTCGGAAACAAGTGTACAGATTATGGAGCTTTTGAAGGAAATAGCGAAGGATAAGCTGGTTATCATGGTAACTCATAATCCTGAACTTGCCGAGAAGTATTCTACACGTATTGTTAAGCTGCTTGATGGAAAGATAATTGATGATTCTGACCCATTTTCAGATGAGGACGAGGCAAAGGAGTCGGAGAATCCATATGAGCCAAGAAAAACATCAATGAGCTTTTTTACAGCATTTTCGCTCAGTTTAAATAACCTCATGACAAAAAAAGGAAGAACATTCCTTACAGCATTTGCAGGAAGTATAGGAATTATAGGCATAGCACTTATTTTGTCGTTGTCAAGCGGTTTTCAGGGATATATAAATGATGTTCAGGAGGAGACACTTTCTTCGTATCCTATTCAGATTCAAAAGCAGGCTGTTGATTATGGCGATTTGATGGCAGAGATGATGGGAAAAAAGGAAGAAAATACAGATACTGTACGTGAGGAGGGCAAGGTTTATTCGGGGGATATCATGGGAGATATGCTTATTGCCATGGTATCAGATGTAAAGGATAACGATCTGGAAACCTTTAAGGCGTATATTGAAGACGAAGCAAATGGTTTTCAGGATATAACAAGTGATATAGCATATACATATGATACACCTCTTTATGTATATAACGAAAACGGAGAAGGTGGCGTGGCTCAGGTAAATCCAAGCAATATGCTTAGAGATATGGGACTTGGAGGAATGGCTGATACACAGGAATCTGTGTCAGGTATGATGTCAGCTTTCAGCTATGGACAGACTTCTATGGATATGTGGACGCAGCTGCTTGATAATCAGGAACTTTTGGCGCAGCAGTATGATGTGCTGGCGGGACACTGGCCGGAGAATAAAAATGAAGTTGTTCTTGTAGTTGATAAGAACAATGAGATTAGTGATTTTTCATTATATACATTTGGACTCAGAGATTCATCTGAACTTAAAGGTATGGTTTCAGATATTCTGGCAGGTGGTGATGTGCCGGATATGGATGAAAGAGTATATACATATGATGATTTGCTTAATTTAAGATTTAAGGTTGTACTTCCATCAGATTTATTTAAGAAAAATGATGATGGAACATATACAGATATGAGTACAGATGAGGAATTTCTGAAAAATGCTGTTGCAAATGGCATGGAGATTAAGGTATCGGCTATAATCAGACCTTCGGAGAATGCATATGCAACACCTATACAGGCAGGTTATATAGGCTATACATCCGAATTAGCTGAGTATATTGTATCTGAAAATGAAAAATCTGAGATTATAAAAGCGCAGATGGATAATCCTGATACAGATATTTTCACAGGACTTCCATTTGATGATGGCGAAGAAATTACTGTTGATGATGTAGATTTAGATCAGGTATTGGCCGAAATCACTGCATCAGGACAAGTGAATGAAGAAATGCAGGCAATGCTTGCAACCATGAGTGATGAGGAAATATTTGAAATGCTTAAGGGTTATGGATATTTCCAGGCTTCAACAGCTACATATGAGGATAATATGAGTATGCTCGGGTACAGCAAGCTTGCAAAGCCTTCATCAATCAGTCTTTATTGTACAGAATTTGCAGATAAGGATAAGCTTACAGATTTAATTGACAAATACAATGAGACACATCCGGATAGTGAACTTACTTATACAGACTACATTGGTCTGATGCTTTCATCGGTAACAAAGATTATAAATGCCATAACATATGTACTTATTGCATTTGTCGCCATATCACTTATAGTTTCATCTATAATGATTGGTATTATTACATACATTTCAGTACTTGAGCGTACAAAGGAGATTGGTATTCTCCGAAGCATTGGAGCATCAAAGAAGGATATTTCGCGAGTATTCAATGCTGAAACATTCATCATCGGTTTATTCTCAGGACTTATTGGTATAGGAGTAACGATTCTTCTTAATATTCCTATCAGTAAGGTTATAGAGAATTTCATAAATGTGGCAGGTGTTTCATCTCTTCCGTGGAAAGGCGGAGTTATACTTGTTTTAATAAGTGTAATTCTGACACTTATAGGTGGATTGATTCCATCTAAGATGGCGGCGAAGAAAGACCCTGTTATAGCACTTAGAAGTGAATAAGAAATACAAGAGCCTCTGCTTTTATCGCAGGGGCTTTTACATTAGTAATGGTATATTGAATAAAATACTTTTAAATGGAGATACATTTTATAGTAGAACTCAATAAATGATTGTTGTTTCGAATAAAATTATTTATACTATATTGGTGGTTATAGAAACTAAATTTTGAATTGATAATGGGAGGGGATATTTTATGGCAGGCAGTCACATTGCAATTCCTACGATTCTGAAGATAGGAAAAGGCACATTAAAAAATCTGGGAAAATATATAAGTGGTTCAGGCATGAAAAATGCAGTTATATATTTTGGAAACGGACTTATTGATATGTTTGGCTCGGATGTTATGGAGTCATTAAAATGTGAAGGAATTAATGTGCTCGAATACAGAGAATTAGATTCTACAAATATAGATGACATTATAAGTCTGGCATTTGAGATTGATTCAAAGGCTCAGGTTATAGTTGGTATAGGCGGAGGTAAGGTTATAGATGTGGCAAAATATGCGGCATACTTAAGAAAACTGCCATTTATCAGTATTCCTACATCAGCATCATCAGACGGATTTTCAAGCGCAAGTGCATCGCTTATGGTGAACGGCAGGCGTACTTCAGTCCCGGCACGTATGGCGTATGGCATAATTGTTGATACGGATATTATAAAAAGTGCGCCGGAGAGATTCCTCTATTCAGGAATTGGCGATATGGTATCTAAGATTACAGCTCTTTATGACTGGTTGTATGAATCTGAACTTGGATATTCGGAAATGAACGACTTCGCAGTTATGATAGCAAAGAAGGCAGTGAACAGCTTTGTGCGTACTCCATTTGAAACAATTAAAGATGATTTGTTTTTGAAGGAGCTGCTTGATTCTCTTGCCATGAGTGGTATTGCAAATGAAATTGCCGGTGGAAGCTCGCCTACTTCAGGCAGCGAACATCTTATATCGCATGCTCTTGATAAGATGCTTGAACAGCCACAGCTTCACGGAATACAGGTTGGCATAGCAACATATATTATGGCAGTTGTCCATAATCATAGATATGTAAGGGTAAATGCCATATTTGAAAAAACAGGCTTTTGGGATTATGTAAGTACATTGGGTTTGAATCGGGATGATTATATCAGGGCAGTTGATATGGCACCATCCATCAAGCCTCACAGACATACCTATCTCCATGAAGAAGAGTACAGAGAGCTTGCAAAAAAGGTTATTCGCGAAGATGATATATTGAAGCGGGTGTTTGGATAACAATTCCGTACTTCTCCTTGCAACATGTCTGCATACGTTATAAAATAGTGGGTAATGACATTGACACAGGAGAAAATTACTCATGGCATTAAAATATGTAATGATAAACGATATAATTGAAGAGCATAACGCAAGAATGCAGAATCTTAAGAAGTATTATCCCTTTTTTGTACTGGCAGATACTACATTTGCACAGTATAAAGAAGGAAAATATGCTGATCTTGATATGGGATATATAACCATGGCAGTCTTGCGTTTTTTTATTCAGGAAAATAACTTTAATGAGCATGAGGTAGGTTATGAAGAATATGAGGAATTCATGTCACAGCTTCTCGGCAGGGATTTTGATGTTGATATAGCTGACGGTGACAGGAGAGAACTCATACTTTACATATTTGACAAAATAAGAAATGATGGCAGGGCATTTGAATTTTCATTTTATGATCCCGCAAAGAAACAGAAAAAAACAGGGCGTGTCAAGCTGATAGACAGCAGGATATCGGATGGAAAAGTACTATATTATATTACGGCGGATGGAATAGAGTTTTATCTTGATACAAAGGAGATAAAAGATGAGAGTAAGATAAGTGTTCAGCAGCTTCTGCTTGAGAAAATGATTACAGGAGAGAATTTCCGGGGTGGTATAGAAGTCGTAAAACGAATAAACAGTGAAGTAAATAAGCTGGTGCGTGAGAAGGATGCAATAGTAGATATGCTGTCTATTGATGTATTCAAGGGCGCTCAGGAATATGAAAACTATATGAAAACTGTTGGCAAATGGTTTGCTGATGAACAGAAGCTGTTTGCAAAAAATAAAGCACTTGTGGATAAGGCAATAGCAAAGGCGAGCTATGATAATATGAACGGCAGTAATTCAAAGGTTATGGAAGAAATAAGCGAGCTGGAGCTGGAGCTTAAAAAGACTATATTAAAGCATGGAAGTCTTATAAGCAGTACCATGGAGCTGCAGAATATTTCAGATAATATAATTCATAAAGCGAAGCTTAAGAAGCTGAGACCGGCATTTGATTTTAATGGCAGGCTGCAGGATATAATTAAAGCCGACAGTCCGGATAAGATGCTTACTGTACTTGCACCGTTGTTTATGCCAAAAATAAATAAGACATTTGCAGTGACATCAATAGACCATATGCTGACACTTAAGGCAGAGGACGGAGCCAGAACAACAAAAGTAAATAAAGAACAGACAGATCCGAATTTCCGGTATGAGGATGAGATTCTTGATGAGCAGATAGGCGAGAATTTTGCCAAGTTATTCTATGAGCTTATGGATAGAATAGAAAGATGGGGAAAGATTACATTAAGAGAATTTAATGGAATTCTGGAGATAAAATTCGGCAAGGAAATATATGAAAATAAGGATTACTATTCATTCCTGACACATTTGGCACAGAAACAGGAGTATGACATAAAAGAGATGCTTAAGAAGCAGGATACTATGCTTGAGGGTATGGTAGTTGAATATCTGAAGACAAAAAGGCCGGCGGCACTGGGAAGTGAAATGTATGCCCCTGACCTGTCATTTGACCAATTCAAAGACTTGAAGTTTACTCTGACATTTAACCCTGAAGATGAAATAAAGATAGGTGAGGATATGTATATAACAGACATAGTATTTCATAAGGAATGACAGATGTGCAGAAGATTATATTGAAAAAACGGTGGAATGGAGATAAACATGGACAGCAGAAATTTAGACAAGGCAATAGAAATATATTCAAAGCTCATATCCGGTGAAGAGATAAACAGAAGGCATCCGGATAATGGACCACTGTATGAGGAATTTTATGGCAATGCAGAGGTCTATGATATAGTAACAAGTATAATGAAGAAACTGAACCTGTCACTTTATGAGTATAATGACAGCCTGTACATAACAGCCGGTGAAGGGAACAGGGTATTTGGTTATACAAATGATGATATGAAGAAGCTTATGGGACTCAGGCTTAATAAAGAGCTGTATCTATGCTATTTTATTATGTACATGATATTGTTATATTTTTATAAGGATTCGGAAACATATCAATTCAGGGAATATGTAAGGACTGAGACAGTTATAGAAGAAACAGGAAGATATCTGGCAGGACTTATAAAGGATCTTGATGTGCTTGTGACAGAAGAGATAGAGCAGGACAGTTTCAAAGCGATAGCGCTATTATGGGATGAGCTTCCGGCTGTGACAAATGCAAATGACGGAGAAAATACAAGAGCTTCCAAGGCATCACGTGCCGGATATGTGAAGCTGACATTTAATTTCCTGACGGCACAGAAGTTATTTATAGAAAATTCTGACAGATATTATCCGACAGACAGATTTAAGGCGTTGGCAGAGAATTATTTTGAAGAATACAGAGGCAGGCTGTATCAGCTGCTTGGAGGTGAAGAGGATGCCTAGTATAAACAGAATAAGGGTAAATAATGTAAAATATAACTTTGGCACCCAGCAGTACGAAGATTTTACAATGAGGATGTATGGCAGAAATACGTTGTATGATCTGGCAAATGGTGGCGGAAAGAGTATTCTTATGCTTCTTCTTCTGCAAAATCTGATACCAAACTGTACGCTTGATGAAAAGCAGCCTATAGAGAAGCTGTTTCGTACAGGCGGTGGAAATACAACAATTCACTCACTTATAGAGTGGAAGCTGGATGAAGCAGATATACATGATGGTTATAGATACATGACAACAGGTTTCTGTGCAAGAAAAGCGAAGGATGCGGCAGATGATACCGATGGTCAGAAGGACACAGCAGCTATAGAATACTTTAATTATTGTATATTTTACAGGGAGTACAATAGAAATGATATAGTTAATCTTCCTTTGTCTAAGGGCAATGAGAAGATTACTTTTAGTGGACTGAAAACATATCTCAAGGAGCTTGCACATAAGGATATGGGACTTGAAGTGAAGGTGTTTGAACGTAAGGGAGAATACCAGCGTTTCATCAGCCAATATGGACTTCATGAGAGCCATTGGGAGATAATAAGAGGTATTAATAAAACCGAAGGTCATGTCAGGACGTATTTTGAGACAAATTATAAGACAACCCGCAAGGTGGTTGAGGATTTGCTTATAGAGGAAATAATTGAAAAAGCATTTATGACAAAGACAGGCAGAAATGGTGAGGATGACACTATGGCTGAAACGCTTCTGGATATAAAGGACAAGCTGAATGTGCTGACTCAGAAGAAGCGGGATATAGCAAATTACGACCACCAGATAGAGCTTATAAATGTACTTGAAGGAAAGGTAAACTCCTGCATTGGACTTTATGAAGAATATGACCGTATAGCTACCGGACTTGCTGATGTATATGTAACGGGAAAGACATATCAGGAACAGGGGAATCGTCAGTTGGAGGAACTTACGGCAGACAAGGCAAGAAAATACGAAAATAAAGAGAAACAGAAACTTCGTCTTGAAAATCTTAAGATAGCAAGAGACAATTACAGACTTCAGGAGTTAAATAAGGCTATTGAAGAGACAAATCATCGTATAGAGGAAAACGAGCAGAAGCTTAAGGAATTAGAATATCAGATAAAATATAAGGAAAGTATAAATGATTATCTGGGATATCTGGCAGACAGAAAGCAGAATGAAGAAAATAAGCTGATTGTAGAGGGTATTATCAACAATATAGATGCAGGCAGTGAGAAAATGGCAGTATATGCAGTCACCAGGAAGAAAAGAGATGAAGCAAAGCTTTCAGAACTGATGGATGCAAAAACAAAAACAGAAAAAGAGCATGACCATGCATATATTGAGCTGGAATATTGCAGGAAAATGTTGAAAGAGGCTGAGATAGCAAAGGCTGTTGCTGAAAATGGTATAGAAGCAGGAAATACGCAGATAGCAGAGCTTAATGATCAGATAAGCAGGCTTACGGCAGAGGTTTCTCTGCTTGTGGTCGGCGATGCGGGAGATATGTGCGAAGCATCCCTGAAGAAAAAGGAAGCTGTCTCAAAAGAAATATCCGTTCTGGAGAATGCGCTGGCAGAACTGCGCGAAAAGCTCTATGAGGATAAATACAGCTTAACTGTATGTGAAACCGATTATGAAAATATGCAAAAACAGCTTGAAATCTATCAGCTTCAGGCTGAGGAATATAGGCAGGCGAAAGACCAGCTTACAAACATAATGACAGTATACGGAGTTAAAACACCATATGAAGCTGTAGATGCGATAAATGGAAGGATAACAGGAACTATCTCTGAAACAATAAAAAGAAAACAGCAGATAGAAAAGCTATCAGTGCAGCTTAAGGGGCTGAAAGAGGGGAAGGTATTTCAGGCAACAGAAGGTGTAAAGACAGTAATTGATTATATATCAACAAGACATGGTCATATGGCAGTACATGGGGCAGACTATATAGCAGCACTTCCAACAGATGTGCGGGAAAATATACTGGAAGCAAATCCGGCTCTGCCATACGGTGTGGTAACTAAAGGGTATGAGGATATAGCTGATGATATTAATATAGGTTCTATCGATACCGGAAATGAATGTGTTCTTGTATATGATATGGATAAGCTTAATGTTGCTGCTGCTTTGCCGTCAGAAAATGTAGTTATTGTAGGCAGAAGCAAGGATTATTTTACAAGTGATGATACATTGAAAATGCTTATTAATGAAGCTGAAATGCAGATAAATACCTTGAATGAGGAGATAAATCTGATAAATGAAAAGCTTGCTACATATCAGGAAGATTTAAAATTTGTAAATCATCTTGCTGACGAGAGATTTATAGATGCAGCCAATAAAGAAAAGGTATATAACCAGACTCTTATGGCGAAAAAGGATGAGCGGGATGAGCTAAAAAGACAGACAGCTGAAAATGAACTTAAAATCAATAAGATGGAGGAAGAGCTTTCGGGACTTAAGGCTACTCTTGAGGAGGTTGTTAAGGACACATATACCTTGCAGCATATTGATGAGCTGGTGATGGCTCTGAGAAAAACAGAAGATGAGCTGTATTCCAATAATGAAACCTTAAAACGTACTACAGACAAGATGTCTGAGCTTAAAAGTGAGGAAGTAAAATGGTCCGTTACTGTAGGTGAAACTACAGCAAAGCTTGAAGGTATAGCAAGAGCCATAGATGATATCAGGTGTAAATGGACGGAGTATTTTGAACCATATATGCCGGATGACGAGGAAGTTATCAAAAAAACAGAACCGTTAGACGTGGATGATGAGCAACTGGAAAATGAATTTATGGCCCTGGTAGCGCTTGCCAGAAAGCAGGCACCGGACCTTGAAGATAAGAAAAAGCTGATGGAAGCTTTGTCACAATCTATGAGCAGAATGCTTAAAACGATAGAAAAAAGAGGAATAGATGTTGAAACACTGAAACAGGAGAAGGAGCTTTATCCTGTAAGTGATGAAGATCTGAATAACCTTGATGAAGAGCTGTCCAGACTTAATCTTGTGTCGGCATCACTCGGACAGCAGTTAAAGAATGATACAAAGGCTTACAGCAGACTGGAAGGAAGTATTGAATATGCTATTGCAGGCATTAATAAGACATACGGAGAAGGTAGTTATAAACAGGAGAATATTACACTTGCAGAAGCGGAAAATGCTATAAAAAATGGTGATGATATACTTAAGGAACTGGAACTTGAATACAGACAGGCGGTAGAAAAATATGACGCTTATTATAAAGAACAGGGCTTTATGACAGACCTCTATAAGGATGTAAAACGTATAGTTGATACAAATGATATAGATGTAAGTCATGGAAAAGTACTTTCAGACAATATAGATGCTTTGCGTCAGGTATTTGAAAATAGCCTTATGAAGTTTGACAGGAGCAGAAAAAATCTCGATAAGGCAAAGAATGAACTTATGCGGTTTAAGGGACAGACTGCAGAAACATTGAGCTCTATGGGTGTATTTGAAATGGCAAATACCATACGCCAGGATGTTATTGTGCCTGATACTTATGATGAAGCTAAGCTGTTGCTTAATAATCTTCTTGAAATTATAGAGTTTATAAAGCTCGAAAAGGAGAGAGTTGAAAAAGGCATAGAGGATATGGTTGCTATTAAGGATAACTTTGAAAACCAGTGTATCCAGCGGTGTATGGATGTAAAGACTGAGCTTGAGAAGCTTCCTAAGCTGTCGCGCATTACGGTTGGTGATGATGTAATAAAGATGGTAGATCTTACCATACCATATGTAAAGGAAGAATTCTTAAAACAGAGAATGTCCGATTATATAGATGATATAGTAAAAAATGCAGATTCATATGATGATGAGAGAAAACGTATAAAATATATACGGGATTGTCTCGGACTTAAGAAGCTGTTCGGAGTTATGGTGACAGATATGAATGCAATTAAGCTGAAGCTTTATAAGCGTGAACGTATCAGAGAGCAGAGCAGATATTTGAAGTATGAGGAAGCTGTAGGAAGTACAGGACAGTCGCAGGGTATATATATACAGTTCCTCGTAGCAATTATCAATTATATATCGGGAATGTATTCCTGCGGACCGGAAGATGCAGTGACTACAAAGACTATATTTATAGATAATCCATTTGGTGCGGCAAAGGATATATATATATGGGAGCCTATATTTGCCATGTTATCAGCGAATCATGTCCAATTGATAGTGCCTGCAAGAGGAGCTACTCCTGCCATAACAGGCAGATTTGATGTGAATTATATACTTGGACAGCAGATGGTTGGTGGAAAACAGCAGACTGTGGTTGTTGATTACAGTAGCAAGACAAATCAGGAAGAGCTTGAATATCAGGAGCTTTCTTACGAACAGGCAACCTTTGACTTTATATAATTTTAGGAATGCCTCTGCGTTCTTGTTACGGAATGTGTAATAAGGATGTTGAGTATATTGCAGTTTGCCGGAAGCTACGGCAGATTATATGCAAAAGTATGAAAGAGAGACAACAGTCTCTCTTTCGTGTTTTATTTACCTACTGATGATAATAGCTTAAGAAGTCTGACAGCTCAGTAATAGCCTTTTTAAGTATATCAAGATTTGGAAGGTATATGATTCTGAAATGGTCAGGCTCGTGCCAGTTAAATCCGGTACCACATGTAATAAGTATTTTCTTCTGCCTTAAAAGGTCAAGCGCAAATTGTTCATCATTTGTTATGTTGAACTTCTTATTGTCCAGCTTAGGGAAGATATAAAATGCTGCCTTAGGCTTAACGACAGATATGCCCGGAATATCCTTTAATGCATTATATATGTATTCACGTTGTTCATATATTCTGCCTCCCGGCAATAACAGTTCATCAGAACTCTGTGTACCGCCAAGTGAAGTCTGAACTATACTTTGGGCAGGGACATTTGAACATAATCTCATAGAAGAGAGAAGATTAAGACCTTCAATATATCCTTTTACATGAGATTTGTCACCACATAGACACATCCAGCCAATACGGTATCCGGCAACTCTGTGTGATTTACTGAGTCCATTAAAGCTGATTGTGAATAAATCAGGTGCAAGAGAAGCAAGTGCTACATGCTCCTCGCCGTCCATGACAAGTCTGTCGTATATTTCATCTGCAAATAAAATAAGTTCATTTTCACGTGCAAGCTGAACTATCTCAAGAAGAACCTCCTTAGGATATAAAGCACCTGTAGGGTTATTAGGATTAATTACTACAATGCCCTTTGTGTTTGGTGTTATTTTCTTCCTCATGTCCTCGATGTCAGGATACCAGTTTGCCTGCTCGTCGCATATATAATGAACTGCGGTTCCGCCTGCAAGTGTAATGGATGCAGTCCAAAGTGGATAGTCAGGTGCCGGTACAAGAATTTCGTCTCCCGGATTAAGAAGTCCCTGCATAGACATGGAGATTAATTCGCTTACTCCGTTTCCTGTATATATATCATCTATACCAACATTTGGAATATTCTTAAGCTGACAATATTGCATGATTGCTTTTCTTGCTGAGAAAAGACCCTTTGAATCAGAATATCCCTCTGTGTCACGAAGATTGTAAGCCATATCCTTGATGACCTCATCTGGGGCATGAAAATCAAATGGAGCAGGATTTCCTATGTTAAGCTTAAGGACGCTGATACCCTCCGCTATCATTTTATTGGCTTCGTCCATAACAGGACCTCTTATGTCATAGCATACATTGTCAAGCTTTGATGATTTCTCGAATGTTCTCATGATAATACCCTCTTTCTCAAATCATAAATAAATTATACTAATTTTGTAAAATATAAAAGCCCTAAGCAATTATATTAATTGCTTAGGGCGAACATACAAAATAAATGTCCGTGTTACCACCTAAATTCAGGAAAAATCCTGCGCTCTGTCGACAGAATATTCTATCGCTGTTCCTGTAACGTGGAACTTTACGTTGAATACTAATATGTATCACAATTCGGAAATGCCTCTGCACTCTGTGTTAAACTGCAAATACGGTTCATACTCACAGCTCAAGGACTGCTTCACTAAGGTATTATATAGATTCGCACCAACCATCTACTCTCTGGACTAACGAGCTTAGCTACTCCTTCCTGTCATCGCCTTTAACTTTCTAAAGAATAGCATTATGTAAATAAAAAGTCAATGATTAAATTCTTATTTTGCAACAAGAATGCAGAGCTTCGCAGATGAAGATGTTGCACATAAGTGCGATGCGCATCTCGCCGTCAATAACGCCGAGGCGGTATTGAAAGTTATCTCTAGTCACAATAGTCTGAATTGTTTGAATAAAATATACAATATAACAGAATATATATAATTGCAAGCAAAAAAGCGACAACAAATATGATAAAATTTTTAAATTGTCAAAAAATATAGTTGACATATTCGAAAGGATATCGTATAATAAAATCACATTAAAGAACAGCCACTTACATAACAGTCCACGAAATGTAGTGAGTGACTTGACTAAGAAAGGAGGAGATTCCGTTGGATACAATTGAAGAACAGTTTTATCATGGTGGTTATTCAGATTTGGGAAGTTGTTTCCACACGGAATGCCTTTATTGATATAACTTGAGGTTAGTCCTAACATAGATGTTTTGTAAACATAAGTTGAAGTACAGGGACAGAGGTATTTGATACCGGATTTGAGCCATCATGATTGTTCAAACACAAGATGTAACGGGTGTTTCAAGGGCATCAGTGTACATCACCATAACAAATGTTAGTGCTTATGAGGATTGATACTTACTTCTCTATTCATGCAGTGCTTGTTATAGAATAAAAAATTGGTATCTTTACAGTTCTGGTTCGATATATTTGATCCGCAAGGCACATTGAATTTTTTATAGATATTTCATATAGAGTGAATGTTTATATGGCAGGTGTGGAAACCTCAAGTATCTTATAAGGATGCTTCGATATTAATAAAAATTGAATATAACAACAAAAGAGATCAGATGCATGTCATCTGATTTCTTTTTGCGCCTAACGGCGCACATTTGATAATTGCCCAATATTGCTTTCACTGCGGTGCCATAAATATAGGATATTTACCGGGGTGACAGCTGAAGAAGCCAAATATGGTGATGGCACAGAAAACAATTATCCAGCAGATAACTATAAGCCACTTCGGAATTTCAAAGGGAACTATATGTGTTGCAGTAAATAATTGACCGAATAGTATACCTATAATATATGAAGAAATATCAGTAAATGTATTTTCTATATTAAAAGCGCCAAGAAGTGTATAATGAATTCCGAGAATAATTGTATTGGCACAAAGCATGCAGGCTGTTACTGATACCAGAGCTTTATTTATATCCACTGTTTTGGAGAATTCCATTAGTGGAATTACAATTAGCCATACTATAATAACCGGCCATAAAGTAAGCTTAAGATGTTCCCATACACTTTCATTAATAGGCGCAACAGAATGCATAAATGAAATAAAACCAAGCCAGTCGTTAAGAAAATGCCATATGCATCCAAGAATAATAATGATGCTGCCTGATAAAAGAGTCCATAATAAAAATTCTTTATGATTTTTCATTTTAAACAAAAACTCCTAAAAACAAATTTTCATATTTCACCAGTGAACTAAAATCGTTTCATTCGCCAAGGTTACCGGCATAAATTCCTGCTAAATACCCATTTTACTCTGTTTGCGTTTGCTAAGTGTTTATATTATTATATGTTGTTTTTAGTAAAATATTTATGATTCGATGCAGATAAAAATATCAGCAATACTGACATAAATTCTGTGTTTTTGGATAAACCCGGATAACTCTATAAAATACCTCTTGATTTACAATCGCTGGAAATGTAATATAAGAGGGTATGAAAAATATTGTGGCAAGCATAAGATGTTTTAACAACATAAAGTACAAAAAGGAGTACATAGAAATGGATTTTAATCACTTAAGTCTTAAAATGCACGAAGAGAACAAAGGAAAAGTAGAGGTCGTTTCCAAGGTAAAGATAGAGACCATGGATGATCTGAGTACAGCATATACACCGGGTGTTGCAGAGCCATGTAGAAAAATAAGGGATAACAAAGCTGATGTTTACAGATATACCTGTAAAGGCAATACAGTTGCAGTTGTATCTGATGGAACTGCTGTCCTTGGACTTGGGGATATAGGCCCTGAGGCAGCTATACCTGTTATGGAAGGTAAGTCAATACTGTTTAAGGAATTTGGAAACGTAGATGCATTTCCTATATGTCTTGATACGAAGGATGTAGATGAAATTATCGAAACAGTAAAACGTATAGCGCCTGTATTTGGTGGTATTAATCTGGAGGATATATCTGCACCGAGATGCTTTGAGATAGAGAGAAGACTTAAGGAAGAACTGGATATTCCGGTATTTCATGATGACCAGCATGGAACTGCTATAGTAGTATCAGCCGGACTTATAAATGCATTAAAGCTTGTAGGTAAAACATTCGAAGAAGCAAATGTTGTTATTAACGGTGCCGGTTCGGCAGGTATATCAATATGTAAATTATTGCTTCAGCTTGGTATAGGAAATGTGGTTCTGGTAGATAAACAGGGTGCATTATGTCCGGGACAGAATTGGATGAATCCTGCTCAGGCACAGATGGCAGAGATTACAAACAAGGATAAACAGACAGGACCGCTTAAAGATATCATAAAAGGAAAAGATGTATTTATAGGTGTGTCTGCACCTGGTGTTGTAACAGCAGATATGGTATCATCCATGGCAAAGGATTCTATAGTATTTGCAATGGCAAATCCTACACCTGAGATTATGCCTGAAGAGGCTGCTTTAGGAGGCGTAAGGGTTATGGCAACAGGCCGGTCAGATTATCCGAATCAGATAAATAATGTGCTCGTATTCCCTGGAATATTCCGTGGCGCACTTGATGCTCATGCAACTGATATTACAGAAGAAATGAAGATTGCTGCAGCGAAAGCAATAGCATCTATAGTATCTGATGATGAGCTTCGTGAGGATTACATAATTCCTGATGCATTTGATAAAAGGGTGGCTGCAAAAGTAGCTTCAGCAGTAGCTGATGAAGCAAAAAAACTGGGAATAACAAAATAAAAATATGTAAAATGCAAATAATTCCTGTTAAACGCACTATAAGACGATTTTCGACCTATAGTGCGTTTTTTATTTTTATACAAATAGTAAAATTGTATTATACACATTGTATATATTGGAGAAGGAGCACATATGATGGTTCGTATCATATGTGATTCGTGATATGCCACTTAAACAAAGTGAGGGACATAAACAGGAAAGGAGGAATTATCTGTGGATTATGGCAAGATGGGTAAGAGAATCAGAAATGCCAGAAAGAGCAAAGGCTGGACGCAGGCTTACCTTGGAGAGCTTTTAGACAGTGATGGAAAGTACATAAGCCGCATAGAGCGGGGCAAATCTAAGCCAAGCCTTGAGTTCGTTGTTAAAATTGCAAATATCTTGGAAAAATCTACAGATTATTTACTTCAGGATAGCATAGATTATATATATAAGGGAGAGGGAAATCCGGATATTAGTGTTTTGTGTCAGAAGTTTGGAATGGAAAGAACTAAACGCATGGTAGGACTTTTGGAAATGATATACGAAGATATAAAAAATGAGGAATAAACTTTATGAGAATAGCTGTTTGTGATGATGAGGCTATGGTATTAGAGCAAATTGAAAGTCTGCTAAATAAATATCGTATAAATAGACAAATAAATTTCTCT
>JBJEMQ010000039.1:0-3426 GCA_051879755.1 Coprococcus sp.
GTTCAGTACCTTCACAGTTACGTGCCTATAATAATAACAATTACCCCACTATATATTCATAAATATCCTCTCTTACCGGAGTCTCTAATGTCCATTCAATTTCCACTGCAGTTTTATCTGTGTTTTGCATTATAAATTCTTCTGCCTTACCAGTAGCTTCCATTTTGCCTAAATAATAAAATTCTTTCGATATTTTGTCATCCTTATTCTTTCTTACAAATAATTCAACATCAATTCCACGTTCTCTGGCATGTAAGAAATTCTGCACATCTTCCGACTCCAGACTGCGTCCAGATTTAGATATGGCAATCAAGGTACTATTATTAAGAAAATGGTCTTCATATTTCGTTGTATCGCTAATATCATCTGATTTGTCATAATTGATAAAAACAGGAAAAGTTTTTGTACGCTTATCATACTTATAACCACCAATGTTTAACGGCACCTCATTGTTCTCCCAATTAAGAAGCCGGCATACATCTTCATATGTATATTTCTGATAAAGTACAAAGCTTGTATCCTGATAACAATCACTATAATTAGCCTTATATCTGGCAATTCCGAACTCAACCAACTCTTTTATAATAGAATAAAATTCCGGATTGTCCAACATTTCGGCAAAGGACCTTGATATTTTATAATCTCCCTGTTCTTCCTCAAGAAAAATGCACTCTGCATAAGTCTTTTTTCCTGTTCCTGCCGGGAATTCATTAGTCATAATATTTACAACATTTTTAGCTGCCTGTGGATACAAATTTACTCCATAATTTTCTTTCAAAGATTTCTTCAAAATACCTAAAACTCCATGATGATAAGTAAGCAGCCTGTTTAACAATTCCAGCTCATGAATTCTTTTTCCACTTGCAAGTTTCTTTGAAATAAACTCAACAACTTTTTCTTCTTTTTCTGAAAGGCGTACTTTATAATCCTTTTCATATTTTACCAGAAATTTATAGTATGAACCCAAACTATTATTATCAAAAATACGGCATACATCCATTTCACCATATAAATCAAAATCTGCAAGTGCAGGTATTCGTCCAAGCTTATATTTTAAGTTTGTATAATTTTCTTTTATTAATTTAATATCACTAAAGTTGGCAGTATCAATCGCTGTAAAAATACGTTTCTTACTGATTTCATCAAAATGTATTGTTGAAGCACCAGGAATAACACGCTCTCCTTCCAATACATATCGGCGAATATTATCCTTGTTATAGCTTCGGTCTCCTGACAGCGCAATCGGTATCATAAAATTATTTTTATAATTTCCTATAAAATCCAGTACCACTACATATTCTTTGCCTTCTGCCTTACGCAGCCCACGCCCAAGCTGCTGCACAAATACAATAGGAGACTGTGTAGGACGAAGCATGATCACCTGATTCACCTGCGGAATATCAATTCCCTCTGAAAAAATATCCACAGAAAAAATGTAATCTAAAACATCTTCATTTTCTGAGGAATCACTTACGAGTCTCTCAATAATCTGCTCTCTTTTACTTTCATTATCTTCACCGGTTAATACAGCAGTCCGATATCCTCTTTCATTGAACTTTTGGGAAAGCTCTTTTGCCTCTTCTTTCCTGCTGCAAAATACTAATCCTTTTACACGATCACCACTGTAACCATAATACTCTGCCTGTTTTATAACATAATCAACCCGTTCATCACTGACTAAACGATTAAAATTCTTTACTCCTGATTCATCATCAAAAACTTCACCGTTTATTTCCAAATCCGTAATTCCAAAATAGTGAAAAGGACATAATAAGTTTTCTTCTAATGCCTGTTGCAGACGGATCTCATAAGCAATATTATGGTCAAAAATAGCATATACATCAAACCGATTTGTTTCAGGACTTGCTGTCATTCCAAGCCAGAACCCAGGTTTGAAATATGTCATAATCTTCTGGTAGCTTTCAGCACCGGAATGATGACACTCATCTTCCACAATGATGTCAAATTCTGATGGATAAAAACGATTCATTACCTCTTCCTTTGCCATCATCTGCATGGTAGCAAATACTAAATCCGCATCTTTTACTGCTTCAAAATCCTTTACGTTACCGGAAAGCAACGCATATTTCTTCCCGCTGCCAAATACATTCTGGTAGCTTTTCATCGCCTGCTTTGCAATTTGTTCCCTATGTACAATAAAAAGAGCTTTATTGGGATTCATTTTTCTTAATGCAAATGCAGACGCATAAGTTTTACCTGTTCCTGTCGCACTGATTAGAAGTGCACGTTCAATATTCTGCTCACGCATTTTAAGCAAGTTATCCGTAAAAGCGACTTGCATTTTATTAGGCTGCAATGTATAACGTTCAAGGCTTACAATTTTCTCTTCTCTGGCAGTTTTCTGCTGATTCTTGATTAATTCTGCTTCCAGATATCTTTCACGGTAGCTTTCAATAAATTCATCATAATCTTTCGAATTACTACTATTCCAAAGAGTTTCAAATTCATCTAAAATATCTCTGACAACCTCACCTGTCTCCATTGCTACAATTTTAGTATTCCACTCATGGTTCCTGGTAATTGCATTCAATGTCATGTTAGAGCTTCCGATAATAATTCTGTAAATCTCTTCACGCTTAAATATGTAACCTTTTGTATGGAAACCTCCCTCTGCATTTTCGGTGCAGAACATTTTTAATTCTATGTTCTGTAATGAAGCCAGTTTTTCTAGCGCCTTAGGTTCGCTAAACATCAGATAATCTGTTGTAAGTATTTTTCCTCTAATATTTTTTTGTTCCAGATTTTTCAAAGTTTGTAATAATGGAGTAATTCCACTTTGTGTTATAAAAGCAACACTAATATAGAATTCATCACAATCAGCCAATTCCTGTTCTATCGAAGATAATACCTTCTTACCTTTTTTATAGTCATTAGAAATAAATTCCGGTCTATACGCAAGGTTTGAATGATAATAGGTATCTATAAAAGCTGTTTGTAACCCATTTTGCAGTTCTTTTAGTTTATCCATATTAATAACCATGCCTTTCCACATCCTGCACATTTGGGACCGCAGACACAACATTTACAAAAGAAATTATATCATAAACATATATATGCACAATCTCTATGTACAGTTATTCATCAATTACTCCAATCAACGCTTCCTGTTCAAATTCTTTCCCATATCGCAATATGCATTGCTTTAACTCATCCAATTCACCGGCTTCAATTTTTTCAAGTTTCTTTCTCTTAGATTCTGTAAGAACAGTGCCTTCAATGCCTTTGGAATATAACTGTTCATAAATTGATGCATCCATATGCAATGGCTTAACTGTTGGAAAAATTTTATTTTTAATGAATTGAAAGATACGAATCCCACCATAATCCAGGTCACTCCAATGTTCAAAAATGACATTTTCATCAGCCAGCTTGGACAGCTGTATAAGAAATGCCCTCTCTTTTGGT
>JBJEMQ010000040.1:0-3425 GCA_051879755.1 Coprococcus sp.
TTGCTCTTGGGTTGTCCCAGGAACGGAATACTGCCTTAATAGCACCCATAAGCTGTTCCTTTGGATCATCAGGGAAGTCAGCACCAATCTTAGCTTTGTACTCAGCCTTGAACTGTCCTGCTAATTCCTTTAAGTCCTCTGCTGTAAGCTCTACATCAAATGTTACACCCTTCTTAGCTTTCATTTCGTCGATAAGCTCTTCAAAATACTTCTTACCAACTTCCATAACTACATCTGAATACATCTGGATAAATCTTCTGTAACAATCCCAAGCCCAACGTGGATTACCAGACTGATTTGCAATAACATTGACAACTTCCTCGTTCAAACCAAGGTTAAGAATTGTATCCATCATACCAGGCATTGATGCTCTGGCACCTGAACGAACTGATACAAGAAGCGGATTCTCCTTGTCACCAAATTTCTTACCTGTAATCTCTTCCATCTTAACAATATACTCATTGATTTCAGCCATGATCTCCGGATTGATTTCACGACCATCCTCATAATACTGTGTACATGCCTCTGTTGAAATTGTGAATCCCTGAGGAACCGGAAGACCGATGTTGGTCATTTCGGCAAGGTTGGCACCCTTACCTCCGAGAAGTTCTCTCATGTTAGCATTACCTTCTGAGAAAAGGTAACAATACTTCTTTGCCATTCGTATATACCTCCTAAGTAATTAAGTAATATTTTTGCAGGTGAAAATGCCAAATCTTCACACTACGCTGTCATAATTATATCATAGACGCCTATATTATTAAACTATTTTTTTGATAAAAATTTATATTTATATTTTGCGTCGTAATTTGCAGTTTTACGACAAATTATATATTTCATTGCATCTATATAGATGCGTTTATAATCTCAAGTCCCTTCAGAAGCTCTTCATCAGGTGTAGTAAGTGGTGGCATTACTTTAATAACACGATTATCACGACCTGCACGTTCTATGATAAGCCCCTTTTCAAAAGCTCTTGCAGTTATTTCCTTTGCAGCAGCATCATTCTCTACCTCAATACCCCACAAAAGGCCAATTCCTCGTACATCTTTTACCTTCGACTTGATATTCTTCTCAAGGAATTCCTTTACTATCTCACCTTTACGCATAACCTCTGCTTCAATGTTCTCATTTAACATAAACTCCAGGCCTGCTTTCGCAGCAACCATTGATAACTGAAGGCCGCGGAATGTACCTGTATGCTCACCAGGCGTCCACAAATCATATTCTGACTTGAAGATTGCAAGTGCCATAGGGAATGGATATCCACCTATAGACTTTGACATAGTAAACATATCCGGTTTTATACCTGCTCTTTCAAATGAGAAGAAAGTACCTGTTCTTGCACATCCAACCTGTACATCATCTACTACCATAAGGATGTCGTTCTTATCGCAGAACTCACGAAGTGCCTTAAGGTATTCAACTGAAAATACATGAACACCACCATCTGCCTGTACTGTCTCAATAAATATAGCTGCCGGTTTCTCAACACCTGAATGATCATCATCAAGAAGTGTCTGCATATATGCTATGGTATCAAGCTCAGGGAACATATATGGAGCAGGCACATGATATACATTTTCAAGCGGAACACCTGCACCACCACGGCTACATGAATCACTTGTAAGTGCAAGTGAACCAAGTGTCATTCCATGAAAGCATCCCATGTATGCCCATATCATGCTTCTCTTCTTAACTTTACGCGCAAGCTTTAATACCGATTCAACAGCATTTGTTCCTGTTGGTCCGGCAAACATTACTTTATATCCATCAAGACCTCTGGCTTTAAGAATTTTATTCTCAAAAAAGTCAAGGAACTCTGCCTTAGGTGCAGTCATCATATCAAGTGAATGAATTATTCCATCACTCTCAAGATAGTCTATTACTCTTTTCTTAATAAAGTCATTATTATGTCCATAATTAAGTGCACCGGCACCTGAAAAGAAATCTATATATTCCTTTCCATTACAGTCATACATTTTAGAACCTTTTGCCTTTGTAAAAATCTCCGGAAAGCTTCTGCAATAAGATCTAACCTCTGATTCATAAGTTGCAAATATTTCTTTATCCTGCATTTTGTATGCCTCCTATCAGCAATAACAAATGTTATTTGTAATTTTTATTTAATATAAGTCAATATCTATCTTAGTATTCAAATTTCTTCTCAAAATATGCTTTAAGGTCTTCTATCTTAATTCTTTCCTGCTCCATGGTATCTCTGTCACGAACTGTAACAGCACCATCTTCTTCAGAGTCAAAATCATATGTTATACAGAACGGTGTTCCTATCTCATCCTGTCTTCTATATCTCTTACCTATATTGCCTCTGTCATCATATTCACAATTGTAATACTTGGACATCTCTGCATATATTTTCTCTGCTCCATCAGATAATTTCTTACTAAGTGGAAGAATACCTATCTTAACAGGTGCAATTGCAGGATGGAAATGAAGTACTGTACGAACATCCGGTTTCTCCTCTGTTCCTATATTCTCTTCATCATAGGCAGAACACAAAAATGCAAGTGTTACTCTGTCAGCACCAAGTGATGGTTCTATTACATATGGTATATATTTCTCCTTCTTTTCATCATCAAAATATTCCATAGGCTCACCAGATGTATTCTGATGCTGGGTAAGGTCATAATCTGTTCTGTCTGCAATTCCCCATAACTCGCCCCATCCAAATGGGAATAAAAATTCTATATCTGTTGTTCCCTTTGAATAGAAGCACAGTTCCTCCGGTGAGTGGTCACGGGCTCTCATCTCGTCATCCTTAATGCCAAGCTCCTTAAGCCAATTAATACAGAAGCTTCTCCAGTACTCAAACCATTCAAGGTCTGTTCCCGGCTCACAGAAAAACTCAAGCTCCATCTGTTCAAATTCTCTTGTTCTGAATGTAAAGTTACCAGGAGTAATCTCATTTCTGAATGATTTACCTATCTGGCCTATACCAAAAGGAATTTTCTTTCTGGAGGTTCTCTGAACATTCTTAAAGTTTACAAATATACCCTGTGCTGTCTCAGGTCTTAAATAAACAGTATTCTTTGCATCCTCTGTAACACCCTGAAATGTTTTGAACATAAGATTGAACTGTCTTATACCTGTGAAATTATGCTTTCCGCAGCTTGGACAGCAGATATTGTTATCTTCAACATACTGCTCCATCTGTTCATTTGTCCAGCCATCTATAGAACCCTCTACTGTGATTCCGTTTTCTGACATATAATCCTCTATCAATTTATCTGCACGAAATCTCTCATGACATTCCTTACAATCCATAAGTGGATCAGCAAATCCGCCCAGATGGCCTGATGCAACCCATGTCTGCGGATTCATAAGTATGGCACAATCAACGCCTACATTGTATGGATTTTCCTGAATGAATTTCTTCCACCATGCCTTTTTTACATTATTCTTTA
>JBJEMQ010000041.1:0-3424 GCA_051879755.1 Coprococcus sp.
AGCTCCACTCTTGTACCCGCACCTCTTGCACTAGGTATTCTTATAAGAGGGCTTCTATTCTTTGCAGACCAGGCTATATATATTGGAGCTTCATAACCCGGAACAAGTCTTTTATATGAATTGACAAGAGGATTTGTTATAGCAGTCATTTCCCTCATATGCTCCATTATACCTGCTATGAACCAATAAGCTTCCTTACTTAAACCTAATTCATCACTTTCATCTGCAAATATATTCTTTCCATCTTTTGAAAGTGACATATTCATATGCATACCTGAACCACATACACCATACTTTGGCTTTGGCATAAATGTAGCACATAATCCATGTCTCTTTGCTATTGTTTTAACAACAAGCTTAAATGTCTCAATATTATCAGCTGTTTTAAGGGCTTCTCCATACTTGAAATCTATCTCATGCTGAGCCGGCGCAACCTCATGATGTGATGCCTCGATTTCAAATCCCATATCCTCAAGAGTGAGAACCATATCTCTTCTTGCATTCTCTCCAAAATCAAGAGGCCCTAAATCAAAATAGCTTGCTCTCTCAAATGTATTTGTAGTTGGCAGACCATTTTCATCTGTCTGGAACAGGAAAAACTCGCACTCTGGTCCAACATTCATCTCATAGCCCATTTCCTTAGCTTCTGCAATTGCTCTTTTAAGCACATATCTTGGATCACCTTCAAACGGTGTTCCATCCGGCTTATATACATCACATATAAGTCTTGCTACCTTACCCTGCTGTGGTCTCCAAGGAAATGTCTCATATGTATCATAATCAGGATAAAGGCACATATCTGATTCTTCAATACGCGCAAAGCCTTCAACAGAAGAACCATCAAACATAATTTTATTATCAAGTGCCTTTTCTACCTGACTGGCTGTAATTGCTACATTTTTAAGGTCACCGAAAATATCAGTAAACTGAAGTCTGACAAACTCAACATCATCTTCTTTTACCATTCTTAAGATGTCTTCCTTAGTGTATTTTCCCATTTCTACTACTCCTTTACTTAATTACACTATATTTGTTGCACATAGCAGTCTGTCATAACAAACGCTTGTATTATCATAAACTTAAGAAACCTTTTTGTCAACGTAAACCAGTTCTTATAAATAGATTTATTGAGAATTTATTTCATTTTTTTATAATATTGCTCTACACCGCATATGCTTTCTTTATTATCTATATGGTGGCAAAAACAAAAATATAACGCGAAATCAAATTTTGCATTAAAAGAAAAAGGATACTCCTCTGCTGCTTTAAACTTGCAACATAACGAATATCCTCACTAAAATCAATCAGAAAATTACTCTACTACATATGGTAATATAGCAATCTGTCTTGCTCTCTTGATAGCAACTGTTAAAGCTCTCTGATGCTTAGCACAGTTTCCTGTAATTCTTCTAGGAAGAATCTTGCCTCTTTCAGAAATATATCTCTTTAACTTATTTGCATCTTTATAATCTATTGTAGCAGTCTTATCTGCGCAGAATACACAAACTTTCTTTCTTCTACGAACATTTCTTCTCTTCAATGGAGCATCAGCTCTATCTGTCTTTGTATAAGCCATTGTATTTACCTCCTATTTTACTTGAATGGTAAATCATCCTCTATACCTTCCGGAATACTCATAAAACCTTCAGCACTTGCATCTGACGGTGATGGTCTGCCTGCAGGCTGATAACTGTCACCTGATGCAGAAGCACCACTTGCTTTGCTCTCAGCAAATTCCTGATCCTCAATAATAACATCAGTAGTATAGACTTTGTTACCATCTTTGTTTGTATAGCTACCAGTCTGGATTCTTCCTGTCGCAACAATCTTAGTACCCTGTTTTAAGTACTTCTCAGCAAACTCTGCTGAACGTCCAAATGCAACACAGCTTATAAAATCAGCCGTCTGGTCGCCGTTTCTGTTAAATCTTCTATCCACAGCAAGTGTATATCTGGCTATAGCCATCTGACCATCTCCCTGTGAATATCTAATTTCAGGATCCCTTGTTAATCGACCCATCAATATAACCTTATTCATATGGAATTCCTCCTATTACTCAGCGTCTAATCTAACGCAAAGATATCTGAGAACAGATTCCATGATACGAACATTTGACTCAAGCTGAGCCGGTACATCAGCATTTGCATCGAACTGAATGAAGTAATAATAAGCTTCGCCCATTTTCTGAATTTCATAAGCAAGCTTCTTGAGTCCACAGTCCTCAACATTAGTAATTGTAGCACCAGCCTTCTCAATGTAAGACTTAACCTTATCAACTACTGCTGTTCTTGCATCCTCATCAATCTTTGCACTAACAACTAAAGTTAATTCATACTTATTCATGTAATTGCACCTCCTTATGGTCTCTGGCCCATAATTACAATTATGAGCAAGGAAATATGATTAATACATCACAGAACATTACGATACCACAAAAAAAATATGAATGCAAGCAATTTTTTACAATTAATTCTTATTTAATATATAATACCGTTCTAATCTGTTGTGTATCTTCTAAACTATCTCTATTTTTCAATAAATCCCTTAAAATTCTTCTCAACAAGTTTACGCGGAACCATAACCTGATGACCACATCCTCTGCACTTAAGGCGAAAATCCATTCCCACCCGAAGAATTTCCCATTCGTTAGTCCCACACGGATGTGATTTTTTCATTTTTATAATCTCTCCTATATTAAATACCATACAGTACCATCCTTTTTACTGAATACTTTACTAATTTTCAAAAAAAGGTAAAAAAAAGATGCCCAGAACCGGAATCGAACCAGTGACACGAGGATTTTCAGTCCTCTGCTCTACCAACTGAGCTATCTGGGCATGTTAAATATTAATAAAATAGCGGGGACAGGATTTGAACCTATGACCTTCGGGTTATGAGCCCGACGAGCTTCCAGACTGCTCCACCCCGCGATAATAAAAATAAAAATGGGCGGAGGTGGATTCGAACCACCGAAGCATTACGCAGCAGATTTACAGTCTGTCCCCTTTGGCCACTCGGGAATCCACCCATTTTGCTTAAAGCAAAAAGCCGATGATCGGACTCGAACCGATAACCTGCTGATTACAAATCAGCTGCTCTGCCAATTGAGCCACATCGGCATATTAAATTTTTAAATGACCCCAACGAGATTCGAACTCGTGTTACCGCCGTGAAAGGGCGATGTCTTAACCGCTTGACCATGGGGCCGAGTATTCATTAAATAGCTCCCCGAGTAGGGCTCGAACCTACAACCCCTCGGTTAACAGCCGAGTGCTCTACCATTGAGCTATCGAGGAATAACACCTGGTATACCATGGCGTACTCATCAATATTAACACAATTGATGTGAAAATGCAATACCTAATTTATTGTACTCTCAGAATTTCATACAGAAAGCTTTCTGCTTCCATCTTACTCCCTTACT
>JBJEMQ010000042.1:0-3412 GCA_051879755.1 Coprococcus sp.
GTGGGAAAGCACTTCGCCCCGGTGTTCATTCTGCTGACGTATCTGGCCATCGGCCCCGGCCTGGCCATCCCCCGCACCGCCAGCACCTCCTTTGAGATGGCGGTGGTGCCCTTCGTCTCCGCCGACGCGCCCCTGGCGCTGTATCAGGCGCTGTACACGGAAGGGTAGCAGTGTATTTGTTGTCACCGCTGTATGTAAGGTTATCAATAGAGTCTACATACTGCAGCTGGGTGTTGATATCCTCCATGGAGCTTTCAAGCAGTGGATACATAGCCATAACACTTTCATCCATTTGCATGAAGGAAACATCGGTTATGGATTCGTTATCGACGGTTACCATAACAGATATGGTTGACTCACCAAGAGTTATTGAAGATTCATATGTACCCGGCACATATCCTGTAGTAACCTCACTTGTTACAGGACTTATTTGGTCTTTCCCTTCCTTGTTTTTATCATTAAACATAATCATTAATATAATGATGAGAATAGCCACAAGAGCAAGGAAAATAAGCGTATAAATTATTTCTTTTGATTTTAGTACTATAAGTTTTGTAGAAGCCATTTTCATAATCTCCTAAAGTATTGTATAATTAATATAATTTATTCAAAAGGCATCTGATATATGTCTGAAAAATAAAATGTTGTAATTCAGATATAAATATTATTAACGATACTATATTTAGGAGGCAGGTCACAATGTCTATACAATTTTTGTTTGGCTCATCAGGGTCGGGAAAGTCCACAGAGATATTAAAAAGAATAATAGATGAGTCGATGGCTCACGAAGAATCCATGTATTATCTCATTGTGCCGGAACAGTATACTATGGAGGCGCAAAGAGATATAGTTACCATGCATCAAAATGGCGGTACTATGAATATAGATGCCATAGGCTTTAACAGACTTGCATATAGGATATTCGACGAGTTGTCAATAAATGCAGGAAATGTACTTCAGGATTTTGGCAAAAGTATGCTTGTTAAAAAAATCCTTTGGGATAAGAAGGATGAGCTTGCCGTATACGGAAGCTATATGGATAAGATGGGATTTGTGGATGAGATGAAATCCATGATGTCAGAACTGTTTCAGTATGCAGTAAATAGGAACGATATAGAAGTAGCTATGGAAAAAATGACAGAAGAGAGTGGGAGTGTCACATATAGTAAGCTGAAGGATATTAAACTGATATATGAAGAATTTGAGAGATATACCTCCAAGGGATATATTGTTGCCGAACAGCTTACAGAGTTGTTGACAAGACATGTATGTGATTCAGAAATACTAAAGAATAGTTATATATATTTTGATGGATTTACGGGCTTTACACCTGTTCAGCTGATGCTGATAAGAGAAATGATGAAATATACCAAAGGCATGGTTTTTTCATTTACTATAGATACAAAGGATACATCCTTTACCAATATAAAAGAGCATGAGTTATTTTATATGACAAAGACAGCGGTAAAATCACTTATGGATATAGCGCAAGATGAAAATATAGAAATTGAGCCGGCTGTTTATATGGATGACAAAATTCCATACAGGTTTAAAAATAATGAGGAACTGGCATTTCTTGAAAAGCAGTTATTCAGGTATCCTTACAGCAAATACCGGGATAGTTTACATAATATCAAGGTCGCATCCTGTGACAGTATGAAGGATGAGGTACATTATATTGCTGAAAATATAAGGCAGCTCGTAAATAATGGATACAGGTATAGGGATATAGCCATTGTAGCCGGAGATTTGTCGGATTCTGCCGGATATTATAATCAGATAATGCAGGAATATGAAATTCCTGTATTTATAGATGCAAATGTTTTGATGAAATCAAATCCCTGCTCAGAAACCATAAGAAGTCTGATTGATATGTATGCTTCGGGATTTTCATATGATAGCGTATTCAGATTCTTAAAAACAGGGATGACTGATATTTCTACAGATGATATAGAATATCTGGAGAATTATGCAGTAAAAAGAGGCTTGCGCGGAATTACAGCATGGAACAGGGAAGTACCGGAATATTATGAGAAAAATGCTGTAAGAAGCATAGAAGAAATACGAAAGAAATTCATGAATATTTTAGTTGACATAACTCCTGCTTTCTCGAATAAGGAAAGTACGGTCAGGGATTATGTGGAGGCTGTATATAATTTCCTCATTAAGATAAATATTCATGAAAAATTATGCGAAAAAAGCAATGAATTCTATAGTAATGGAAATTATGATGAAGGTGATGCATATAGTCAGATAATGAACAAGGTTGTTATGCTGTTTGATAAAATTGTACAGTTGCTTTCTTCTGAGCATATGAGTGTAAAGGAATTTGGAGACATATTAGATGCAGGGCTTTCTGATATAGAGATAGGAACAGTCCCACCAACGACAGACAGGGTTCTGGTGGGTGATATAACAAGGTCCAGACTTAATCATATAAAGGTGCTGTTTTTAGCCGGAGTAAATGAAGGAATAATACCAAAGCCGGCAAAGAAGGGAAAGATTCTGGCTGACAGCGACAGAAAGACTTTGGAGCAGTATGGACTGGTGCTTGCGCCGTCAGATAAAGTAAATGCTTATGTAGAACAGTTCTACCTTTATATAAATATTACAAAACCATCAGACAGACTGTATATATCTTATAGAAAGTCAGATAGTGAACAAAAAGAGATAAGACCCTCATATTTGCTCGGCCGTATAAGAAATATATTTCCTGAGCTTAAAGTAGAGGATTACAGCATAGAACAGGAGAAGTTGTATACAGCAGAGTCTATACTCAGATATATAGTCAGATGCGAGCAGAAAAGTGGAATAGAAGCTATACCACATGAACTATGTGAAATCCTTAAAGAATACGGTTATGAAAAAGAGCTTGAGAGTATATTAGCCGGAAGTAGTTATATCAATCAGACTGTTACACTTTCAAAAGAAGCAGTAGGACTTTTATATGGAAATGAACTGATACAGTCTGTTTCAAGACTTGAAACATTTGCAAATTGCAGCTTTGCATATTTCCTTCAGTATGGATTAGGGCTTAAAGAACGTGAAGAATATAGTATAGATATGAGACAGGTCGGTTCTATACTTCATCAGGTTATGGAAAAGGTGTTTAAATTCGTTAGAAATAATATGGCTAATAAGTGGGACGAGATTAGCGAGGAAACAAGAAAAAATATGGTTTCTGATGCTGTTTTAGAAGCTGCAGAAGAATATGGCGGAAATTTTTTCACTGATTATGCCAGAAATCAGTATATGTTAAGTCTGATTGAAAAGATGGCGCAGCGTTCTGTAGAAACTTTGCAGAGTCATATTATATGTGGAGATATGAAACCTGGTATGATAGAGAAGGTTTTCAATTCCGAAAAGGATGAACTGCCTGATTATATATTTGATCTGGAAAATGATATGAGGA
>JBJEMQ010000043.1:0-3408 GCA_051879755.1 Coprococcus sp.
AAATTTGATTGAGACGTAATGTATATATAAATTATCCGGGCAGTCTGTTATAAGCTATATTATCTTATATTTAGGCTGCCTGTAGTTATCTGTGCAGATTAGATTTCTTAAATGTGTAAATGAGTGTTGACAATATATTACAATATTGTTACAATTTTGTTATAAACTTGATGCAAAAATATTGTTGCTAAAGTAATAAATGTTATTTCCAAGTAAATAACAGAGATACATATTTTCGGAAAAAATACCATATGCTTGTTTAAAATTTCACTAATAAAACATATATAAATTCCTATATATGTAGTATAATATGAAGCGCATTAGAATGGCATTAGGATGAAAGGAACATATTATGATAGAGTTAGAAAACGTTACGATGACTTATCCCGGTGGCATGACAGCACTGAAGGATGTAAATATAAATATTGAGAAAGGTGAATTTGTTTTCATAGTAGGTAGTAGTGGTTCGGGTAAGACTACATTGTTTAAGCTTTTGCTTAAGGAGCTCGATCCGACAGTAGGTAAGATAAGAGTTGCCGGTTATGATTACAGCACAATAAAGAAGAAAAGTATTCCTAAGGTAAGAAGAAGAATTGGAGTTGTATTTCAGAACTTCCGTCTTTTAAAGGATAGAACAATATATGAAAATGTTGCATTTGCCCAAAGAGTTATTCAGACTCCTGCGAGATTTATCAGAAGAAGAGTTCCTGCAATGCTGACGCTTGTGGGATTAGCGGACAAGTATAAATCTTATCCTAAGGAGCTGTCAGGTGGAGAGCAGCAGAGGGTTGCAATGGCAAGAGCTTTAGTTAACAATCCTGATATTATACTTGCAGATGAGCCAACGGGTAATCTGGATCCGAAAAATTCCATAGATATAATGAATTTGTTGGAGGATATAAATAAACGTGGAACTACTGTAGTTGTAGTAACACATAATAAAGAAATAGTTAATGAGATGAAAAAAAGAGTAATTACACTTAAAAAGGGTGTAGTTATAAGTGATGAGAAGCAGGGAGGATATATAGATGAAGATTAGTACATTCTTTTATATCCTGAGACAGGGATTTGCAAATATTAAGAGAAATATTTTATTCTCGCTGGCATCACTGGGTACGATTATATCATGTCTGTTTCTGTTTGGTATTATATATGCGGTAGTTGTGAATTTCCAGTCGGCTGTAAAAGATCTTGAGAATACAGTTACCATATCAGTATTTTTCGAGGAGGATTTGTCCGAAGAGAAGATACAGCTTATAGGTGAGCAGATACGATTACTTGACTATGTTAATACAATGGATTTTATATCAGCCGATGAAGCGTGGGACAACTTCTGCGAACAGAATTATGATGATCCGGAGGCTGCAAAAGCAGCATTTGGCAAGGATAACCCATTAAGGAATTCTGCATCATATTCGGTTACTCTTAAGGATGTATCAAAACAGGCAGAGTTTGTAGCATATGCAAAGGAACTGGCGGGAGTGCGTAGGGTTAAGAGTTCGGAGGTTACGGCTGCCGGAATATCTACTCTGGCTTCGCTTGTAGGATATGCTTCTATAGGTATAGTAATTATATTGATGCTTGTATCTATATTCCTTATAAGCAATACAATTACGATAGGTATAACAGTCAGAAAAGAAGAAATTGGAATTATGAAGCTGATTGGTGCAACGAACTTTTTTGTAAGGGCACCGTTTATAATAGAAGGTGTAATTATTGGTGCTGTTGGCTCGGCTATACCGCTTTTCTTGTTATATGAGATGTATGATAAGCTCCTTACATATGTAATAGGGCGATTTAAGGTAATTACAAATATATTTGCATTTGTCAGTCAGCAGGAACTATTTAAGACAATGATTCCTGTAGGTTTGATATTGGGTATAGGCGTAGGTTTATTTGGTAGTTTGTTAACAACACGTAAGCATTTAAAAGTATAGAGGAGTGATTAGTGTGAGAAAATTACAGTTCTCATTTAGAAAAAAACTTCCTAAAATGGCTGTTGCAATGGCGCTTATTATGGGATGCTCTATTGGAACAGTATATGCTTCAACAATTGATGAGGCGCAGGATGAGAAGGATGAGGCTGAGGAAAATGAGAATAATGCCAAGGATGTACTTGAGTCTTTGGAGGAGGAACAGAATGCGCTGATAGACTATGTTCAGCAGCTTGATGGACAGATTACATCAATTCAGACAGAAATTACTAAAAAGGAAGAAGAAGCTGAGGCTCTTCAGACAGAGATAGATGAAACACAGTTAAAATTGGCAGATGCGCAGGTGGCGGAAGATGACCAGTATGCAGCCATGGAACTTAGAATCCAGTATCTATATGAGAATGGTGAAGTTGAATATATTGATACACTTTTGTCTTCAGCATCATTTACAGATATGCTTAATAAGTCGGAATATGTAGACCAGTTGTCATCATATGATCAGACACAGCTTAATAAGCTTATAGAGACAAAACAGGATATTCAGGATTATGAAAAAACTCTGGAAGCTGATCTTAAGGATATAGAGTCCGTAAAGGCTGATCTGGAGTCGCAGCAGGATAGTCTGCAGACAGTTCTTGCAGAAAAAGAGGCAGAGATATCTAAATATGATGATGACATAACGGCACAGGAGGCACTGCTTGCAAAATTTACAGCTAAAAGAGAAGAGGCAGAGAAAAAGATAGCAACACTTCAAAGTGCAGCTATCTCAGCCGGACAGGGTGCAGGTCAGACTATTTATGATTCTTCGGCGTATAGCGGTAAATTTATGTGGCCTACAACAGGCTGGTCAGTGCCAACCGATGAATTTGGATATCGTGATCAACCGACAGCGGGAGCAAGTACGTATCATCAGGGACTCGATATAGGGTGCGAATATGGAAGTGATATAGTTGCAGCAGAATCCGGAACAGTTATTATATCAGAGTATAATGCCAGCTGTGGAAATTATGTTATGATAGACCATGGAAATGGAGTCTGTACAGTTTATATGCATAATTCGCAGCTCCTTGTTGGTGTAGGTGAGACTGTAGAAAAGGGTCAGGCTATTGCCAAGGCAGGAAATACCGGTGTATCAACAGGTACACATTGCCATTTCGGTGTAAGAATAAACGGAACATATGTAAATCCGCGAGATTATTTATAATATTTACAAAGAATTGCCCTATGGGGCTCTTCTTTGTTTTAGAGAAGAAATTGGAATTATGAAGCTGATTGGTGCGACGAATTTTTTTGTAAGGACACCATTTATAATAGAAGGTGTAATTATTGGTGATGTTGGTTCGGCTATACCGCTTTAGAGGTATGATAAGCTCCTTACATATGTGATAGGGCTATTTAAGGTGATTACAAATATATTTACATTTGTCAGTCAGCAGGAACTATTTAAGACAATGATTCCTGTAGGTTTGATATT
>JBJEMQ010000044.1:0-3393 GCA_051879755.1 Coprococcus sp.
AAGAAATGCTGTATTTACAAACATTCTCTCAGGAAGTCCAAATGATATATTAGATAATCCGCAAATGGTTGCCAGTTCATTATTGTGACAATACTCTATAGTTTTCAGACAATTCACCGCAGCGGATTTCTCTGCGCCAACTGTAGCTACAAGTCCATCAACAACTACATCCTCTCTTACAAAGCCCATATCAAATGCTGTATTAAGAACAGTATTTATAATCCTCTCTTTCTCATCAGCATCCTTAGGAAGGCCCTCATCTGAAAGAGGAAGCAGAATAAACATTGCTCCGTACTTCTTGACAACAGGGAGTACCTCTTCCATTTTTACCCTTTCAAGTGATACAGAATTTACCAAAGCTCTTCCCGGATATATTCTAAGAGCAGCTTCAATTACTTCAGGCGAACTGGAATCTATACAAAGTGGAAGATTTACACTTTGTGATACCTCGTAGATGACCTTAACCATCATCTCTTTCTCATCTATACCATTCATTCCTACATTTATATCCAGAACAGATGCACCATGCTCTACCTGTTCCTCTGCCATAGTCATAACAAGATCCAGCTTTCCTTCCCGTAACTCTGCCTGAAGCTTTTTTTTGCCTGTAGGATTTATTCGTTCACCTACAACCATAAATTTTCCATCTATATCTATTTTCTGCGTAAACCTCTCCGAAGAAATACATCTTGTATGCTTATTTAAAATATCGGGTACTTCCATACCGGCTGCCATATCTGCTAAAGCCTTTATATGACGTGGTTCTGTACCACAGCATCCCCCAACCATATTAGCACCTGCTTCAATGACAGGCTTCATGTCTAATGCAAATTCTTCCGGAGTCATAAGATACACACTTTTACCATCTATAAGCTCCGGCATTCCGGCATTCGGTTTTGCAAATATTGGTACAAAAGCTATATCCTTCATCTTCTCTATAATCGAAACCATTTTATCCGGTCCTGTTGAACAATTTACACCTATAGCATCAGCACCAAGGTTCTGAAGAACATTTACCGCTGTGGCCGGGTCTGTTCCATACAGGGTTCTTCCATCTTCATTATATGTAAGGCTTACCATGACAGGAAGTTCACATATCTCTCTTGCCGCTATAACAGCTGCACGTGTCTCCGCAAGACTCATCATGGTTTCTACTACCAGCATATCTACACCTTCTTCAATGATGGCAGATATCTGCTCCTTATATACATCAACGAGCTCCTCAAACTGCAGATTTCCCATAGGATATAGCATCTGTCCTGTCATTGTTAAATCTCCTGCTACATAACCATGACCACATTCTTTTACTGCCTGTTTTGATAACTGACACAACCTTCTGTTCATATCCTTAAGCTGGTCTACAAGTCCATATTCTTCAAGCTTTATTCTGTTACATGTAAATGTAGGAGCATATAATATATCAGTTCCGGCATTCAGATACGATTTTTGCAAATCTATCATTATCTGCGGATGCTCTAAAATAAATTTCTCTGGGCAAATTCCCATAGGCATTCCGGCATTCATAAGATTAGTACCCGTTGCTCCATCAAGTATCATTATTTTTTTATTAAAAAGCTCTCTGAATTCTGTTCTATCCATTTATTTCAAATCCTTCGTCTATTATTTTGTTACTGCCATCTGCAGCTGTAGTTGCCAGTATATCACAACGTTCATTTCCGGCATGCCCGGCATGTCCTTTAACCCATATAAATTCTACATTATGAGGTTTTTTCGCATTAAGAAGGCGCTCCCATAAATCTCTGTTTTTCACAGGTTCATTTCCACTTCGTTTCCAGCCTTTTTTTATCCATGAAAAAATCCAGCCCTCATTAAATGCTTTCACAAGATATTGTGAATCTGAATACAGCTTTACATTACATGGCTTTATAAGTGCTTCAAGTCCTGCTATTGCAGCCATAAGCTCCATCCGGTTATTTGTCGTTTTTATATATCCCTGACTATACTCTCTTTCATGCAAAGTACCATTTTTATCTGTATATTGTACTACAGCTCCATAACCGCCCGGTCCGTCAGGATTACCTCGTGCCGAACCATCTGTATAAATAATTACATCCATTACATATATCTCCGTTTATATTCCGCCAAAAAATATTTTATTATATTTACAAGCTTATCTGACATGCATCTGCTCATATCAAGTATATCACTATGAGATAAATTATCCCCTTGTCCCGCAGCTTTATTGCATATAGATGAAAGTCCTGCTACTTTTATATTCATATGCCTTGCAGCTATTGCTTCGCAAACAGTACTCATACCTACAGCGTCAGCTCCCAGCATTTTAAACATTTGTATCTCAGCAGGCGTTTCATACTGTGGACCTGTTGTCTGTACATATACACCTTTTTTTGCAGTAAGCCCCTGCGTCCTAAACGCATTTTCAAAAATTTCTATATATTCTCCATCATATACATTTGTCATATCAGGAAATCTTACTCCTATATTGTCATCATTTATCCCAATAAGCGGTGATGGAACAAATGATGAAATATGGTCTCTAATAATCATAATATCTCCTGCATCAAGGATGTCTGATATACCACCGGCAGCATTTGTAAGAATAATCGTCTTTATTCCGAGCATTCCCATAATTCTGATAGGAAGTATGACTTCCTGCATGGAATATCCCTCATAATAATGAACTCTCCCCTGCATCATAATTACAGGTACGTCCTCTATTCTACCGATTATAAACTTTCCTGCATGACCGGCAACCGTTGATACAGGGAAATCAGGAATATCACTATAGTCTATAACTGTCTTGTCATCCACACATGTATAAGCATCTCCAAGACCACTCCCCAGAACTATTCCTACTATTGGATTTATATTTGTCTTACTTTTTATATAATCTGTAATTATATTATAATTCATATATTACTCCTAAATACCTCTATTTAAACAAAGTGCCTGCCAGAGCAGACACTTTGTTCACAATATTAAACGGAGATGAAGGGATTTGAACCCTTGCGCCAGTTGCCTGACCTACCGCATTTCGAGTGCGGACCCTTCAACCACTTGGGTACATCTCCAATATATAAACCGGTGTCTAATAATAACATATTACAGGCATACCGGGATATATCATGCTATATATGGCAGCAGCTGAACTAAATGGCAGATTAACACAACCATGAGAACCACCATTCATATATATATCGCCACCAAACCTTCCTCTCCATGTAGCATCATGGAGACCTATTCCACCGTTAAACGGCATCCAATATGTAACTTTTGTTTCATAATCCTCACCTATCAGTATAGCAGGTGATTTTTTATAATATAAGGAATAAAGGCCATCAGGTGTTGCATTTCCATCTCTGACACAACCCGTTACACAATCGCACTCTAAAACAAGACTACTGTCTATAA
>JBJEMQ010000045.1:0-3382 GCA_051879755.1 Coprococcus sp.
TTCAAAATATTTTTTCTGTCTTGGAGACCATGCTTCTACATCAATAGATTTTACTTTAAGGTCAGCTAAATCTCCGGAACAACATTCTAAAGTTCTTACAGGTATATCAAGACTTCTGAATAAATCTACCGTATTCTGCCATAGTTTATCAAACCACATCTTGCTTTCTTCAGGCTTGCAGACAACTATCATTTCCTGCTTTTCAAATTGATGTATTCTATATACACCACGTTCCTCAATACCATGAGCACCCTTTTCTTTTCTGAAACAAGGTGAATAACTTGTAAGAGTCTTTGGAAGCTCTTCTTCAGGAATCATTGTATCTATGAATTTACCAATCATGGAATGTTCTGAAGTACCTATAAGATAAAGATCTTCACCTTCTATTTTGTACATCATGGCATCCATCTCTGCAAAACTCATAACACCTGTTACAACATTACTTCTAATCATATAAGGAGGTATACAGTAGGTAAAACCTCTGTCTATCATAAAATCTCTGGCATATGATATTATTGCTGAATGAAGTCTGGCAATATCACCCATCAGATAATAAAATCCATTTCCGGCAACTTTTCTTGCAGAATCAAGATCAAGACCATTCAAAGATTCCATTATTTCCGAATGATATGGTATTTCAAAATCAGGAACTACAGGTTCACCATATTTCTGAATTTCAACATTTTCAGAATCATCCTTACCAATAGGAACAGAAGGATCTATAATATTTGGAATAACCATCATTATATCTTTTACTTTTTTAGAAAACTCTTCTTCCTTTTCTTCAAGTTCTTTAAGCTGTTCTGCCTGTTTTGTAACAAGTTTTTTTGTCTCTTCTGCTTCTTCCTTCTTACCCTGAGCCATAAGAGCCCCTATCTGTTTTGATATTTTATTTCTATTTGCACGAAGTTCATCTGCTTCCTGCTTGGCAGCACGTGCTTCCTTATCAAGCTCTATAACTTCATCTACAAGTGGAAGTTTACTGTCCTGAAATTTGTTTTTGATGTTCTGCTTTACAACATCCGGATTTTCTCTTAAGAATTTTATATCTATCATGGTTTTCCTCCTGACTAATATTTCCATTTACTATTTATTATTTTAACCTAATTAATAATAAACTTATTCATCGCTCTCTGCAATCTCTTCTTCAAGTGTTTTTGCTCTGCTTATTGCTTCTTTTTCTTCATCAGATAGAGCAACATAAGCTTCACCTCGAATAATTTCTTTTGCATAGTTAAAACAACCTTCTCTTGAATGCATACAGTTTATTACAACTCCATTATTATCTCTGTCTAAAAGAGCCAATGCAAAACTCAGATTGCCACCCATACCTTCAAATGCGTCATATTTTACAAGTCCTATTTTACTGACACAGGAAGACAGAACATTTTGAATTTCTTTATGCTCCTTAGTTAAGCGTTTTGAATTATTTTTCACAGCATCAATTTCTGCAAATCTTTTCATTATTATTTCTTCAAGGTCAGCAGCATTTGTACCGCTCAATAATCGCTTTATTTGTTTATTTCTTACTCTTATATTACCCATAATGATAAATATAATAATAAATAGAATAATTATAAGAACAAGAAGACCTATTAGAATGTAGGCAGGATCAATGCCTATTTTATCTAATATCTTACTATTCATAATATAATTCCTTCCTGTTATCTGTTAATGGAATATAACATTTCTGTTATTCTTTCCAATTCATCCTGAGAGAAGTAGTTAATTTCAATTTTGCCTTTCTCATTATTTTTTGCTTTTATTTCAATTTTAGCGCCTAATATACTTTTTAGCTTGTTTTCCATATCTGTATAAAATACTGATAAATCTTTTGTAGCTACATTATTATTTTCTTTTTCAGGTTTTTTCTCTAATAAAGATTTTACATAGGCTTCTGTTTCTCTTACACTCATTTTTCTGTCATATACGATAGCAGCGGTTTCGTATTGAATATCAGGATCTTCTATAGGTATCAAAGCTCTGGCATGACCTGTAGAAAGCATATCATACATAACCATCTGACGTACATTATCGCATAATTTAAGAAGACGGAGAGAGTTGGTAATGGTAGATCTGCTCTTTGATACTCTCTCGGCAACCTCTTCCTGTTTAAGACCATATTCATTTATCAGAGATTCATAAGCTAATGCCTCTTCAATAGGATTCAGGTTTTCTCTTTGTATATTTTCTATAAGAGAAATTTCCATTATTTCTTTATCTGAATATTCTCTTATTACAACAGGAACTTCCTTTACACCTGCTAATCTTGCAGCTCTCCAACGTCTTTCACCTGCTATTAATTCATAATATGAACCTCTTGGTGTAACAATAAGTGGTTCTAGAACACCATATTTTTTAATAGAATCGGCAAGTTCATTTAATGCTTCTTCATCAAATTGCTTTCGTGGCTGAGATTTGTTCGGTTCTATCTGGGTGATTTTAAGAGTTTGCTCTACTTCTCTGACAACCTCTTTCACAACTTCCTTCACAACTTCTTTTGTCTCAGCTTTACCTTGTCCATTATCAGATTTTGTTGATTTTGAAGGTTTTTCATTATCTCCTGTAGGTATAAGGTCACTTAAGCCTCTCCCAAGCCCTTTCTTAATAGCCATTTTATTCCTCCGTTCTATCTATAATAGCCATTTGCAATAACTTCATCTGCCAGCATCATATAATGCTCTGCTCCTGCCGAGCGGGGATCATACTCAATTATAGGCATTCCATAGCTTGGTGCTTCTGCTAATCTGACATTTCTTGGTATCACTGTATTATATATGTTCTGACGCAAATTCTCCTTAACATTTTCCACTACCTGTAATGAAAGATTTGTTCGGGAATCATACATTGTAAATACCACACCCTCTATTGTAAGTGTTCTGTTTAGCTTTTTTCGTATTAAGTCAACTGTATATATAAGCTGTGACAATCCGTCTAATGCAAAAAATTCGCATTGTATTGGCACAAGTACAGTGTTTGCAGCAGTAAGAGCATTTACTGTAAGCATACCAAGAGCTGGTGGACAGTCAATTATTACATAATCAAATTTATTTTTTATTTTCTTTAAATGCTTTTTCAAAATATGCTGCATATCCTCAACACCAACAAATTCAACTTCAACACCCGCTAATTCTCTGCTCGCAGGAATAAGATTTAAACCAGGATATACATTTATTATCATGCATTCACCTATATTACATTCATCACGAAGTAAATCATAGATTGTATATTTTAAATCATTTTTATCTACACCGAGACCACTGGACATATTTCCCTGCGGGTCCATATCTACAGCAAGAACTTTATAACCCTTTTCGGCAAGACATGCAGCAAGGTTTATAGCAGTAGTAGTTTTTCCTACGCCACCTTTTTGGTTTGCAAT
>JBJEMQ010000046.1:0-3374 GCA_051879755.1 Coprococcus sp.
ATCAACATTTTCCTGTCTGTCCTCTGTCTTTATGGTAATAGTCTGCACTGCTTTTTTCTTTCCATATTTTATGGCGCAATAAAACAAAACCGCAATACAAATCATAATACATATAGCCATAATCACTTTTTTGCTTACATTTTTTTCTTTTTTTCCCATCAATTATAACCCTTCCATAAGTCAAGAATATCTGTGCGCCATTGCCGCAAACTGCAGAAAGACTGCCGGCGGCAGTCTTTCTTACATACTTTGGTATAAAAAAGCAGCATATAAATGCTGCTTTTTTATCATTTGTTTGCAGTCTGAAATGCGTTCCTGTATTTTGAGTCCTAGCAAAGCTAGGTGGGCAACCGCAACTGAATCGCTGCCTTCCACTTATAAGAGGCCTGACATAAAAACAGCAATATAGGAATCCCGTTTATTCAAATGTAGGTTCAAAATCACAAGAAACTTAGTACATCTCAGATTGTGTTTATATTATACTATATATAGTGTGCTGTGGCAAGTAATTTTCTAAATAACTATTATCTGTTTACATTTCATTTATTCTTTTACTTTCTATCAAAAGTCTCTCCATCTATCATTATCTGACTAATGTTATCAGCATCTATTTCATCAGCAAATAATATCTGAAGATTTGACCTTTTTTCAGCTGTCCTGTCTTCACCAAATGCATCTGTACTGTCTATAACAATATTGCCGTCTTTTACAATATCCTTCTTAGTTCCGTCATTATAAAGCAATGTTATATCCTTATATACATCATATCCATAATCTTCTTCGTTAAAGCTTTCGCCTAATTCATTTTCTTTCTGCTCCAGTTCTTTATCAAACTCCCCAATCACATTATTCAGATTCCAGACAATTGATATACTTACATCATTTATTTTACAACTTTTTAATTTATCAGAACCATCTGTATTAAATTCAACTCTTTCATACGGCTCATTAAAATCAGGCAATTGGAAATCAACATTTTTACCATCTACATCCAAATACAACTTTTTCAATCCGGCATCACTCTGTTCGGTCTGCAGACACTCCGATAACAGTATTAATCCGGACAAATATACAGCATCACCCTTTTTGGTCATTTCGTTATTTACATATGTGAAACTTACATTTTCAACTCCCACTTCCATATATCCTTCATCAAACATATATCTAAGCTCTTTATATTGTTCATCAGATATGTTAGTAGAATCCGACTTTGTAATTTTTATAGAATAGCCGACTATACAGTTATCTGAACAATAATAGTAATCTTCCAAAGAGTATTTTATATCATCAATTAATCTATACTCATTCTGTATTTCAACATATTCTTTGTTTATTACTTCTTCCCACATGCCGTCTAGTCCTATATCTGTTCCCATAGACCCGTTTTCTACAATCGTATATGCAGGAACGTCCTTTTCTCCCTCATCTTTTTTACTACAGGAACTAAGTAACACTCCTGATGCCATGAGGCAAATAAATATTATCCCATATATATACTTTTTCATTTTACTAACTCCCTCGCTTGTTCCTTTAATTTGCAATATTTTTCATACATACCTTCATCATAAAGATATATTTCTTCATCTTTATTGTCCTTATATAATGTCTGCCCATCAATATATGCAATTTTATCCTCTTTATATAATTTCGGTTTGCTTTCACTTAACAGAAACTTTCCATAAGTAGTAGATACCGGGGCAAATACATATTCACTCTCTCCATAACCGGCATTTTTTAATGGTTTCAAAAACAATACATACTCTTTGTCCTCCTGCATCAGACTATAACCATCTGTACAATCCATATATTCATCACAAATACAATCTACAGGTTCAAAATATAATAAAATATCCCCTTCCTTATAATCACCACGATATACCTGGGTAATTTCTATTTCAGATAATACACATTCATAATAAATCTGTCTTTCATAGGCCTTGTTTAAATGAGCTTTTACAACAACTGTATCTGCCTCAATCAAATCATCTATATCATTTACTTTCTCTCCATCTACAAATCCAACATTTGTATTTTCATCATAACCTATATCACAATATTCAATAATAAGATTTTCATTAGAAAGATAGTCATCAAGGTTTGTATCATCGACAAAGCTTTTTGCTGTAATTCTTCCATATATGACAGCAAGCACTATGGATATAACGAAAGAAGCTGTTACTACTACTTTTATCTTTTTACTCATGATATAATACTTCCTTCCTCTAACTCCAATATCTCATCACAAATATCAAGATCCATAACATTATGACTTGCAATTATCACTATTGCTCCCCTTTTTGCTTCTTCATGCATTATATTTCTTACCGTTTCTATACTTTTTTTATCCAATGCATTTGTTGGCTCGTCAAGCAGAAGTATCGTCGGTTTTTCCATAATTGCCTGCGCTATGCCTAATTTCTGCTTCATACCCAGTGAATATTTTTTTACAGTTCTCTTATCATCGGGTTCCAAGCCCACACGAAGCATGGCATTTCTAATCTCTTCGTTATTTATTTCCTTTTTTATATTTGCAAGCATCTTTAGCACTTCAAATCCTGTATACTGTTCCCAGAAATTAGGATTCTCTATTAATACACCTATATGTGGAGGATAATCTATATCTTTTTTCAATATATTATCCCCTATGTACACCGTACCCTCTGTAGGTCTTATTAAGCCTGCAATCATACGAAGCAGCATAGTCTTACCCGAACCATTACAACCACTCAAGCCATATATGATTCCATTTTTAAATTCATATGAAATATTTTTTAATACTCTGACACCCTTTATATCCTTGGAAACATTTTCCAGCCTCACACTTTCCATCCTTTGTTTACCTCCATTCTGCCCTCTTTGCCAATATGCATTCAATTAAAAATATTACAATCAATAATGAAACCAAATATATCATTTCAATTATTTGTTGATTTATAACACCTTTTCCCTGCAACAACACAAAAACATATGCTGGTATAACAAAATCACCTTTCCGTTCTACCATTTCTGCTTTACACAAAAAAACAAGTCCGGCTATCTGTATAACTAACCCTGCTAATAATCCAATAATCGTTTTTCCAAACAAAGCAAAACAATTTATAAATGCCAGAAAAACAATCATATATAAAATGTATAGCACCATATTCATAATGTCTGTCTTACCTATAGAAAAATTTCCTGACAATATACACTTCGAACTTAAAGCCAGAGCAAATATTAAAATAGAACTTCCTACATATAGCACAAGCTTCAAATAGAATGTTATAATGACTTTCCATATTTGTTTTGCCCTCGGGAAAACTAGAGATGCATTTTTATACAAGACCTCTTCAAAATAATCTCCCCATAATACAAATGGAACTAATTGCGGCAAT
>JBJEMQ010000047.1:0-3371 GCA_051879755.1 Coprococcus sp.
GTAAGGACTGTTAGCAAATATCCATTCCTTATATGTAATATAATCATTATTGTCTCCTCTACTGATGATTGAGTAGTGTCAAATCTACCACCTTTTTTGCTTTCTAAAACCTTTTTTGCTAGGATTGCAAATAAAAAATGTCTACCTTCCCAACCTTTTCAGCACCACTCCATCCAGCTTCAGCCGGTACAATACCATATACATCCAAACGCTGATGCGGTTAATAAACCTGTCCCCTTTTGGCTTTACAGGCGAAATATACGGATTTTGGGCAAAAGCAGGATTTCTAGTTTTCAGCCAGCCAAACAAACGGTTTCTCATGAAAATAATGTCTTCTTTAGAGCTTTGCCTTACGTTGGTCATAAGATACCACACCGTAAATTTAATAAAATAATACTCCAAAAAATCACTGTTTTTGTAGTTTTCATTCTGAACATCCCGCAGAATGCAGTCAAAGGTATATACCGGGTCGGTCTGTGTGTTTATTCTGGTATATTGTCTGTTAGAGACCGAAACCGGATTATCGGACCATACATAAAGACAGTTTTTAAGCATTACTATATCATCTGTATAGGAATATGCCACCAAATCAAAGTACACATCCTCACCTATTCCAGTTTTCAGAAATCGAATATTGTTTTCCATCAGGAACTGTCTGCGTATTATTCTTCCCCAAGGATATGTATAACAGAATTTTGACCATTCTCCCTGTTTGGGAGCCATTTTGCGGGTGATTTTTCCATTGGTATCTACCCTGCAAAAGCCTCCTATTACCATATCATGGTCTGCACTTTGAACCGCCTGCATAAATGTTTCCGCAAAGCCTTCCCGCAACAAATCATCCTGATCGGCAAAAGCAACATAGTCGGTATCAGCAATCTGTATTCCCAGATTTCTTGCGGCAGCCACCCCGGCATTTGCCTGTGAAACTACTTTTACCGGATAGGCATGCTTGTTATATTTTTTTATGGCATGAGCTATAACCTTCAGGGAATTATCCGAAGAGCCGTCATTTACCGCAATGATATTAAGCCCCGGGTAGTTTTGTCTGAAGATACTTTTCAGACATCTGGAAATTTCTTTTTCTCCGTTAAATACCGGGACTATTACTGTAAGAGTTTTCATCAATACTTCTCCCATGCCACCTGTTCATCCCAGCCTGTGGTGTCAAAGGTTTTTCTGATACATTCCACATAATAATCCAGCTTTGCCTTTAAATGTGGTGCCATGTCAAAATCCACATAGGAATATTCTGACATTACATTCTCAAAAATTCGTGCTCTGTCTTCTGTAGGATATGTCATGGCATAACTGTCAATAAAGTACACATTTGAAACATCTCCGTCACCAAAGAATATAGTTTCGTAGGTATATTCACTGTTAGCTCCGTATCCCCACTGACCATAATCGTAGGTGTAACAGGAATCTCCTTCATTGGAAACAGGATTAAGTGCTTCCCATGGTTCTCCAAGATAATCAATGCCTGTTTCCCAGGATAATGATATCATGTAATCATCGATGGAATGACATATTTCATGGTGAATGGTGTCTGCAACACCTTCCGGATAGGAACAATCCAGAACTATCAGCATTTTTCTCGCTTCTTCCGTCTGGAAACCGCCGGCAAAACCTAATGTTCCTTCCCATACTCCCATAAGGGAGCTTGCCAGATAAAACGCCTCCTCATCCAGATAATCCGGAAGCAGCTGCGGAAGAAAGCCTTCAGGATACTTAGACAGTTCTCTGTCAAGAACATCAAGAGCTTCATCAACGGTAGCATAATCGGTAAGTGGTTCTATTGCATATCCTCCGATTACGTCTGCACATTCTTCACCAATATATATTTCAATTTCAAACTTTTTCTCCAGTTCATCTGCCTTTTCCCTGAGTGGAAGCAGTTCTTCACTTAATTCCTTCGGAGAGTAATACTCCAAATCAATGCCATCCGGAATTTCAACAGCAGGTCTGCTGCCCATTACGTGCTCACTGCCCTCAAGTATAGCATCTGTTCCAGGCACTTCGTCAACTTTCCACTGATAGAAGTAAAAATCACCTGCATAATCGGACATGTACAGTAGCAGAGAGTCGTCACAAACAAAAGCACTGCTCAGCATCAGACTATTATCTCCCCACATATCTTCACTGCTTTCTACAGGAAATACGGTAGAATCAACAAGTTCGGCTGTTTCTCCTGAGTATAGACTTAAGTACATTTTGTCTTCATCCAGCACATAGAACAAAATGTTTCCGTCATTTGTGATATAAAAGTTTGGAGTACAGTCCAGTTCCCCTTTTGTATCCAGAAAATCCAGACATTTTTCTTCATATGCAACAATCCATTGATTTGTAACATATGTTTCCGTGTCAAATATGGTTTCTACGTAAACATTCTTATCAATCGTTGTATAGGAATCTGTACTAGTGCCTGCGTATTCCACCTCACCTGTTTCTGCATCCACAATAAGGTTATAGCTTTTTAAATTACCTGCTTTACAGGACATTGCAATATGGTCTCTGCCTTCTGCAGTAATGACGCCGCTGATATAATTAACTTCAAAATTTCCCTGAAGCGGAACTTCATTTACATTGCCTTCCAAATCACTGCAGGTAACCTTGCCCATATCAACATAATAATAGCGTTCTGTATCATAAGAAACAGCCATTCCACTGTAATCTTTCCACACCATAGTATCAAGATACCGGAAATCACCGTTATATTTTTTGGCAGTATGTGTTTCTTCTACAGAATCATATAACAGAATAGAGCCATTCACATAGTTGACGTACTGAGTATTGTAATCAATAACCATCTCTTTTGTTCCAAGGGTATTGGCGTTTAATTTAAGCAGTGTAGTATAATACTCAACTGATTCATAATCATAATCGTAGTCATCATCATATTCGCCTTCAAGGTTAAAATTGTACCTCGGCTTCTGGTTGGAAACAGTGTATGTGAACAATGCTTCATTTTCATTGCATTCAAACAACTGGATGCCTGTAAGATAATAGTCTCCAATCATAGCACCACCAGAGATTTCTGCTTTCAGATAAACATCTCCCGCTTCATTGACAGCCGCATCATCTTCATAATACACATAACCGTCAATGTTCAATGGGTTGGAACTGCCCATATTTTCCAGTGGTTCCACCGGAGTCGGGGTTGGGGTTGGGGTCGGGGTGGATGTTGGTGCCACCGTCACGGTTGGTGTTGGTTCGGTATCGGTTCCGGAAGCCGGCTTTTTATCATCATCTTTTCCCACTACCATTACAATAATCATGATAATGATTCCAACCAGTGCTATTCCACCTATAATGGATGGTATCAAAATTTTTTTGTTAACTTTTTTTTCTCCCATGTTATTTATTCTCCA
>JBJEMQ010000048.1:0-3344 GCA_051879755.1 Coprococcus sp.
ATCAATCGTTATCTGCTAACTGTTTACGGGATGCCAAACCTAATAGCAACACAATAATGTCATCTATCGGTCCCGGAGCCAAATCAATTGGTGAAACTATATACATCAAAATTGCCATAATAACTAAACCTTTCATCAAATCATTCATGACAAACGCCTCCTATCTGCGTGAAATAATGGTTTTTGCTGCAATACCAAGTCCAAATGCTACCAACAATCCTGCTACACCACCGACCATATTTAAAATCTTCTGGTCTTTGGCAGCACCTTCTTTGGTCAAAAACTCAGGAATCATAATATCCTTGTCCATAACTTCCCGCACCTCCTCATCAACCTCCTGCTCAATGTTTTTAAGTTCTTCAACAGAAGAATAAGTACCTTCTGCCGCTTCCTCGATAGCTGCCATTAACGTTGCATAATCTTCAACAATTTCCTCACAGTTCACTTTGCAAAGTGCTCTCTGTTCCTTGTGATTGCTGGTGATTCTTTCCGCAATCTCATTAATCTGACTAGCTGTTAGTATTTCTTTCCCTTTGTTAAAGGATCTGATACTGTATACAATGCCACCGCCATAACATACCGGCATCTGCTTGTAGTCATCCTGTACCTTAGCATTCTCATTGGAGAACAGGACAATTCCCTGATACTTGTCTGGGAAAATGTCACCCAGAAATTCTCTTAGCAACCCCTCCTTCACGCTCATTCGTCCCGGCAAATCATACTTGATATCCTGGTCATTTCTTCGTAAAATGCCATTTTCATTAATGTGCATTTCAGCTCCCCAGTTCTTGACCTCCACTACAAACAGTCCATATGGAGTAATTACAATCGCATCATATTCAGCCTGTGCATCCTCGTCCTCAAGGGCTATGTTATAAAGGATTTTCACATTCCTATCGAAAGAAATCAGCTTTAATGCTCTTCTTGCAATTCGTTCCCCCTTCATGCCCTTGATAAAGGAACCGATTGTATAACCCAAATCATTCATGTTGATTTCAAAGCGCTTATAGGTTTCGGTTTCCCTCAATCCATACTCCGCAGCTAATGTAGAAAAATGAAACATCAAATCCTTATCTCTCATATACTCTGCGTGAGTCTTTTCGTAGACACCGGTAATCATGGTCTTCTGAAGCTCCATTAACAAATCTACAATTTCCTGATTGGTGTACAATGTTGTACTGTCTGGTCCTACTCCTTCAAATGCCTTTTTGATACTGTTTACTCTGTTTTTGTTCATAATCATTACCTCCGTTTCCTATGCCATTGCAAATCCTGATAAATCTATTCCTGCAAACAAACTTCCAAGGGAAAATCCACAATCATCATCACCTGTAATAGCTCGTTTGTAATAAGGATTTAATACTAACTCCGGTTCCCTCTCCATCTTTGCAAAAAGGAGAGCTGTATTATACGCATCTACAAGACCATCATGTGCTCCGTCCTCATAGATGATATCTGCTGCAACCAATGCCTCAGACAATTTGTAGCATCTTTGATTGTTCATCTTCTCCGCAAATGTCTTCTGGCAATCAATCCAGTTCTCTAACAATCCTTCAAGCCCGTCAATGAAGATTCCCTTAGCTTCGATTTCATGTCGAATCTGAACCTCATCATTATTGCTCCACGAAACCACCTTAGTATCTTCCGGCAACCACTCTACAAAAGCCTGTAACGCTTCTTTCATTTCTGGAGCCTTAGCAACATCTCCTCTGCTGATACCGGTAAGATTATTGATGAATGTATCAATGAATCCGTACTGCGGAGCTACATATGTAACAAACTCGTCGATGATTTCTAATGATTCGTTTAATAACACCGCTCCAATTTGAATGGTTTCTCTTGCCCAGCGAAACTTGTCCTTTCTAACTCCGTGAGGGACTTTGCACATTTCAAGGTCTACTACTGCATACTTACACATAACAATCTCTCCTTTCAAAATTGATTTGTTTTGTTGTTTTCTGATTTGATTCTATCAAAGCAATTTCATTTCTTATAAAAATGGATTCCAAAAAAATAAGCACAACTGCAATTTGCAGTTGCGCCTATCCTTAAACAGCAATTATATTAAATTGTCTTGCACTTATTGAGCTTTTCTTTACAACGTATAGTTTCAATATGCTTGTCACCCAGACACTCTCGAAACGCTTTATATGCCTCAGAAAAATAATTTGTCGTCTCTTCTATTTTTTCCTCACACAACATAATACCCAACTGATATTGACATCTAGCAATTCCAACCTCTCTCCTATTTCCATATATACTACAAGACTTAAATTGCTTAATCGAATGCAAGAAAAATTTTTCAGCTTGTTCCATATTTCCCTGAACTAGATACCTACACGCAGTATTATAGTACATTTCAGCAAAATAGGTTCCTCTGTTATCCCTATCAACTTCTTTTAAATCCACATATAAACGGTAATTGATGGATTTTGATTTCTCTACATCACCATGATATAGATACGCACGTGCCAAACCAATTCTAACGCCATAGTTCTCTTTATAATTCAGTCCTTCTGCGATTTCAAGACATTCTTCATAGTGTTCAATTGCCTTTTCATAATTTTCAACTGTTAATGCTATCGTACCAAGCACCACATGAACTGAATACAAATTTGAGTTAGAAGGTAAATCATGTTCTTTAAAATAATCTATTATCGGAATTAATGTATCAGTCGCTTCCTGATAATTCCTTGATAATATTGCTATCTTTGCCACATCAATATTCTTTATAATGCTATTACTTGTTGCATTTATAGAATGAGCATTTTTATATCTATTTCTTACAGAAATAGCCTCTTTAAGATTATAGACCTCGCCCCATGCATCTTTCGCAAAAAATACATTATTCTCACTAAACTGCTCAAGACATCCCGCCAAACTAAGATATACTATTTCCGGAAGACGAGCCCCCCACTTAACCATATATCCATAATGGAGTTTACTTAAATATTCCTCTGATACTAATCTTGAATTTCTTTTTACTGCCTTTCTCAATCGTCCCACCAAGTAAACAATTCTTAAATAGTATATAATAAACATTAATGAGAACTCTGAAGCCATATTGTTCCTCACATGAGATGCATAATACAACATAAGATACCATCTTGAAGTCATATATAAATCCTTATTCTTTTTTGCAAGTTTTAAATGACTTTTACAGGTTTCTCTTACCTCATCTGTATGCTCTATATCGTTTATAGAGGCAATATAACTTTCATATGCATTCTCTCTTACAGCTGCATATTCGTTTTCAGGATATACTTGATTATAAACAACTATTGCATATTTAAGAAGATTTCTTCTTTCATCCCTATTTCCATATTTTGCAAAACAACCATTAT
>JBJEMQ010000049.1:0-3337 GCA_051879755.1 Coprococcus sp.
CTGTGTTACGAAGTCTGACACCAACGCAAAATCCTCATTTGACAAGACTGTAGATGCCTGTGTAAAGCTTCCGTCTTTCTTTTTTGCAACAGGTAATATCTTTGATTTGTCGGTAAAATCTTTATCAAGGAAATTTATTACTTCCTCATCATCACTTACCATTCCTGTCATTTTAAGTTCTTCCAGTATGGCATTCTCGATTTCCTGCATATCAGGCTGTCCCTTATCCGTATCAGTCATTGGGTCGCTCACATGATAGTAAAGCATAGCTGCCGGAACAATTTTTTTATCTGGATTCTTTTTCTTTTCAACCTCAACGGCAGCATTCATATAGACTACAAGCTGTAGCTGCAAACCATAATAAAGTGCCGCAAGGTCAAATTTTCTCGTCCCTGATTTATAATCAATTACCTTAACATATATCTTATCTTCCTTTTTATAGGTATCCACCCTGTCGATTCGCCCGATGAGATGCATTTTCTCCTCATCAGAAAGTGCGATATTTACTGAATCCAAATCTGATACCATCTGGAATGACATTTCAAAGTTCTCAGGTGTAAATACACCCTGACTAAGCTGATACTGCAAAGTCTGGACAGTCCTGTTAAGAATGCGGCGCATGCGAGTTATCATATACTCATTTCGCTTGCTGCTGTAAAGCACTGTCTCTCCATATTCTACTGCGTAACTTTCAAGGCAGTCACTTACAAGCCTCTCTCCTACTTCCTTAGGAAAATCAAGCCATGTATAACCCTCCTCTGCTATCTTTTCAGAGAAGTTTTCAAGAACCGCGTGGAACACATTTCCCATGTCAACACTCTCAAAGCTGTACTTATCACGTTCTTCAAGTGTCAGACCATATTTTAAGAAATGTGCATAAGCACAGGCGGCAAACTTTTCAAGACGGCTCACACTATTCTTAAGAACCTGTCCATATAAAAGCTTTGCAAGCTCTTTAGGAAGTCTGTGATTCTGATAATGGAAAAATGCTGCCTTCTTCATCTGATTAACTATCGGTGCATATTTCTCATTTCTGACATACGTGTCATATAGTGTGAAGAAAAACTTTTTATCCTCTCCGATTTCATTTGCTGCATAGCTTCTTAAAAGCTGCACAAGATATTCAAAAGCATCCACCGGTGAGTCAATCTGCTCCTGCACAGGTCTTAACTGCGGTTGTTCAATGGTAAGCTTTGGAAAAATTTTCATGACAGTATTTATCAGATAAGCCGGACGTATGCTCTTTCCCTCATTATCCACCTTAGAATATGACAGATACAACACTTCCTCAGGCTTTGTCATTATCATATACAAATACAATCTCTGGATATACATCTGCTGCCTCGGAGTCGGTGCAAGTTCAAACTCCGATTCCTGCAGAAATTCCCTGTCAATATCTGATATAATGCCGCCTGTTCCACCGCTTTTAGGAATTATTCCATCATTGACTCCAATAAAAAACAGTGCTTTTATGGCACAGAGTCTTGTTCTTTCTATATCACCTATTACAACCTTATCAACGTTTTGCGGTATTGTTCCTACCTTTATCTCAGCAAAGCCCGCATCAAGTATATCTGCAAATTCCTTTATCTGCATTTCTTCATCGCCAAGAAGTGATATAATCTGCTCTAACAGCTCCATTACAAGGCGATAAATTTGAGAGTATTCCTTTGCCTTTACAAGCTCTCCCTGTCTGGTAAATTCATCTTCATATTGTATAAGCTTTTCCTCTATCCCGGCATTTACAATAAAGTCATACAACGCCTTTACAAATTTTTCCCCTGTTGCCTCCTTTATCATAAGAGGCTCTAACATATCCACAATCTGCTGTCTTATCCGGTTAAGCTCCTCAAGTTCCCTGGCCTCTTCCTCCTGCTTGTTATATCTTCTTGTGAACATGGAATTCCATGCCTTTTTTCCTCGTATTCCCATTGTTGTCACATATATTTCAAGGCGGTCAGTTTCCTGCTCACTTATTCCTGTAAGACCGCACCTTAAAAAATGAAATACAGACTCATAAGAATAGTCCTGTATCACCACAAGAAGGGCACTTCTTATAAACTCAACAAAAGGATTAAGTACAAGCTTATTAGTCTGGTCAAGGAAATATGGTATCTCGAACTTAGCAAATTCTTCTTTTGCTATATATCCGTATCTCTCAATATCACCTGTTACTACCGCTATGTCCCTGTAGCAGTATCCTTTCTCTCTTATAAGCCTTCTTATTTCAAGGCATACCTGTCTTATTTCCTCCTTAGGCGCAGACGCTTCAAATATGTGAATACTGTCCTGTTCCTTAGTGTACTCTTTGTATGGAAATCTGAACAACTCCCTCTCAAGATGAGCAAGTCCCGGATTATTTCTGTATCTGTATACTGCCTGTGACTCTATTTTCACATCCTGCTTTTCATCCCATGAGACTCCTGCATCCTTTGCAAGTTTTATCAAATCGCTGATGGTTTTCTTACTTAAATGAAATAGTTTCTGCTCCCCGTCTAACTTATAAGGATTTTCACGTGTATCCATTATTATTGTCACGATTACTTTATCGGCAAGCTCCATAAGTTGTTGTATTACTTTATTCTGAACAGGAGTAAAGCCTGTAAAACCGTCAAATACTATCGTGCTGTTTCTTACCACCCTTGATTTTGGAAGTACATTTCTAAGAATATCCAGCTTTTCTTCTGTAGTAATATACTTTTTATCTATATACTTTAAAAAACCGTCATACATAACATAGAGGTCTTTTAGCTTGTATGATAATGCCCCTCGCTTCTTAGCATATTCTATAAGCTGTCCCACCTCGTTTGTGCCAAGACCATACTGCATAAACTCTGACAGGGCGGACTTTACCTCATGGATATAGCCGATTTTCTTGATATTGCGCTTCATGACGCTTAAATCCTGCTCATGCTCTGCTGCAACCTTCCTAAGCACAAGGCTTTTTCCTGTATCATCAAGCACAGGTTTGTCATTTCCGCCTACTTCCGCAAATATTCTGTGTGAAAGACGTCCAAAACTCAGCACGTCTATGTTCATTATTCCATTTCTGTTATGTCTTTTCGCCATCTGAACCATTTCCAGCTGCGTCTGCATGGTGAACTGGTCCGGTACGACAATCAGATAATTCTTTTGCGGGTTATCCATTGCTTCTATAGTGATCTTATCATACAGCTCGTAGCTTTTTCCAGAGCCTGATGCTCCTATATAAAATTGCAGGGACATGCCAAATTTCCTCCTTGTTATTGTGACTATATAAGAACTATTATTGCATAAAATATAAAAAAATGGTAGCCTATACACAGATGCTGTTTCAGCGCAATTTATTATCAAAATC
>JBJEMQ010000050.1:0-3332 GCA_051879755.1 Coprococcus sp.
ATTTCCTCTCTCCATAGTCAAATATCCTCTCCATGTTCTCATCAAATCCCAGGTCCGGAACAATCCTGTCTGCCAGCTCTTCAGTAGTAAGTCCAAGCTGGGAAGCTGCAAATTCCAGGGCTTTTCCTGCTGCGTTTTTAACCTGCTTGTTCTTAAACTTTCTTGATGCTCCATCCACAAATAATAATGCTTCCGGAATTGGATTAAGTGCAAGTGCCTGTATTGCCTCTGCTGCGATTGCACCCCTTGCATTCTGAGGCCATTCCTGAATATTGAATTTAAGCTTTTTAACAATGTCAATGCCGCCATGGATAGCTGACACATATAATACCCAGCGTTTCTTAGCCTCTGCACCTGCCTCAAGCCACTTGTCAAATAACTCATTTACATAAACTGCAAATTCTTCCGGATTTAAATCCTCTGCCAGCAGCTCTGCATTTTTGCTCACACCGTAAGTCTTCATGGAATCATAAGAAAGGAATATCGCCTGCAGGTATTCTTCACTTGCCTCTTCGCCGCTGATTTTATGGACAGGAGAAAATGGTGTGCTGTAAGCCCATTCCAGGTTACGCTTTTTGTTGCCTTTATGAAGTTCCTCGACCAGGTCTTCTTTTGATAAAGCACCTGAATCAAATGCTTTTTCATTTATCATAACAAGTGCATTCTCTAAAAGCTTTCTGACTTTGGAATTTTTCTCCACTTCCAGAGCCTGATCAAACAACTCTTTGCAGGAAATATCCTTATCCAGCCATTTTATATATATCTTTACTGCCAGTTCTCTCTCTGGTGCTTTTGAAGCTTTTAACAGGTTCTTTATGTCCTCTTCCCATTCAGGATGTTCTGCACAGATATTTATAAGCTCCTCTTGAATCATTTTATTTGACTCTTTTGCATATTTTAAGATTTCCTGCTTATACTCTGCTGCCTCTTTTCCCATAACCTTAAGTCCTACCAGTTCTCCTGTTTTATCTGCCTTGGAAAATGCATCTATAACCTCGTCTTTTCTTTCTTTTAAATATCCTGTAAATATTTCTGCTGCAATCTCAATAAACGTATTTTTCTTCTCATCCGGTTCTATATAAGGAATAGCTTCAAGACCCATTACCTGATGGTAGATATCAAGTTTTTCCACATTAAGATCATTAAATAACTTCTTAACTTTATCAACTTTTATCCTGTTATTCTCAATTATTAATTCACGCAGATATCCGGTGCTCAATGATACCCATGCATAGACCTCACATCTTCTGCATAACTCTTCATCATGATATCTCTCACAGAAATTAGTTATAGCTGCACTCTCTCCTGAATTCAAGTGACTGGCTGTATTTTCATTTTCATTCTTCAGCAATTGTTCTATTGTGAAATCACCTGATAAATATGCTTTTGCTGCTGCAATATTCTTTTTCCTGTCAAGAACAGCGTATATTCTATTTTCCTTTTCCTTACTTAAACCGTTCTTTATGTCACGTTCTACCTGCTCGTTATATACTTTTTCATTATTTTTCTTTAATAGATCATACATAAAATCTTTTGTTGTTATCCTGCTGTTCTCCATGGCTTTAAGATAACTTTCCGGAGATTCCTTAACCAGCTCTGCTAAAACGTCACTTCTTCGGGTTCCATATTCTGAAAGCATACGAATGATTGCTTCAGCAGGAACATCAAATTCTGTCTCAAGATCATGATATGTATTGATAATATCCATAATTGAATCCATACTTACCTTATTGATTGCCCAGAGTGCATCCTTTACATTCTTTTTAATGCATGTTGCTAATACATCCTTTAATTTATCTGAAAGCTGATAATTCAGATATGAGATTCCTGCCCCAAACTGGAAAACATCATTTTGGTCATAGTTAGCAAATTTATTAATGACAAGCTCCTCATACTTTTCCATAAGATCCTTATCTTGTGGCAATATCTCAACACATGCTGCAGTTCTGTCTGTATACTTTTCTAAAAAGTACACAGACATGAGGATTACCTGACCTTTGGGATTCTCCTGATATTTAAGTGCCTCTTTGAACACATCCGCATTTTTCTGAGAAAAATTGACCATTTTATCAATGTGAGCTCTATAGTAATCTAACTGAACTTCACTGGTTATTTTGCTTTCGATTGCAATTTTTTTAGATGCTTCATCATCTGATATTCCTATCAGTTTGTTTTTAAGCCAATATGGCATTAAATTTCCTATGGTCACCTGTCCTGTTGCAAACAAAATATTAAATGCTTTATCCAATAATATATTTTGTTTCTTATCTTCCAGTTCGCCCATAAGATAATACATTTTACCTCGTGTCAGACTGGACAGGTCACGAAAGGAGAGTTCCTGCAATGTCTCCTGTCCCTTGTTTCCATATAAATAATCTTCACATATTTTAAGTTCCTTATCCGAAAACTTTACATCTTCTGCCAATGCATCCATTATTCTCTCTTCATATGTACTACTCTTATCTATCATCTTAATCACCATACTTTCTTCAAATTTAATTTGTTCCCTGTGTAATGTAGTAACTTCGCCCTCTGTCATAAGCTGTCTTTTCAAGGCACAGATACAGGTATTCGTTCAGTATTGTATAAACCTGTATCAGGTCATCTTCCTTGTGTGTAACCTGGTGCCTTCTGGTATTTAACCCGTCAGCGAGCTTCTGTATTAATTCTGACAGATATGTCATTCCATATTGTTCTGACACTTGTGTCATATTAAGCAGTTCTTTTAAAGTACTGTCATGTGCTGTATCAAAACCGCTCTCAAGTAAATCCTCCAGCAGTCCTCTCACATCCTCAAGGAGTGCTCCAAGTGCCTCCTCCTTAGATAATGCTTCCATTCTCCTGTATCTCTCCTTTCTCAAATACCGCTACCGGATATAAGTGCAGCCTGCCGTCTTTTAAGTAAAGTTTTCCTAAAAAACATGGCTGTTTTTCTGGTCTTAGCCTCTCCAGATACCGTATTCCCCATGACTCATTTTTAGAATATGGTACTTCAACTAAAACCTCTTTTTTGCTCTCATCATAAAGTCTCATATAAAGTTTCTGCTCAGTCTGTGAGAATTCTGCCTTTTCAAAAGAATCAGGTCTTATAAAAACAAGCTCTCCTGCCACATTCTGATCATCAGAATCTTCCTTAAGCCATTGTTTCTTCTTCTTTCCTATCTGCTCCTCAAAAAGCCTTACAAAATCCTTATAATACCAGCCGGAAAGTTCTTCCACTGTGAGTGCATTCTCCTTATTCCGGACACCGGTAATCTCTCCTTTTGTATCCTGACTTGAAGAAAGCCGCCTTCTGTCATCACATTTTGCTCCGGTCAGATGAATTCTAAGCT
>JBJEMQ010000051.1:0-14990 GCA_051879755.1 Coprococcus sp.
ACATAATCTTAAAATATCAACCGTAGAGAAACTGATACAATATAGAAAGGAACATGAGGTATTTGTAGAATGTGTGGCAAAGGCAAAGATGCCGACACGTTATGGCGATTTCATGATATATGGATATATAAATAAATTGAATGGTGAGCATCATGTGGCACTTGTAAAAGGAGATATCACAGATGGTAAGCCTGTACTATGCCGGGTTCATTCGGAATGTCTGACAGGAGATGCTCTTGGTTCAGCAAGATGTGATTGCGGTCAGCAGTATGATGCGGCAATGAAAATGATAGCAGAAGAGGGACGGGGAGTTCTTCTGTATATGAGGCAGGAAGGACGAGGAATAGGTCTTATAAATAAAATAAAAGCCTATCAGCTTCAGGATGGTGGACTTGATACGGTTGAGGCAAATCTAAAACTGGGATTTCCTGAGGATGCCAGAGATTATACTATAGGTACACAGATATTGGTGGATTTGGGAATAAAGCAGCTGCGGCTGCTCACAAATAATCCGCTTAAGGTATACGGACTGGCAGGATATAATCTGGAGATAGTAGAAAGGGTTCCGATTCAGATGAAACCGGGCAAGTTTGATGAATTCTATTTGAGAACAAAGAAGGAAAAAATGGGACATATACTTGATTTATAGAAATAAGAAAAAGATAGGAGAAAAGAACAATGAACAAGATTGAAGGAAAAATGGTAGCAGGTGGAGCAAAAATAGGTATAGTGGCAGCGAGATTTAATGAATTTATCGTTTCCAAGCTGATAGGTGGTGCAGAGGATGCGCTGCTTCGTCATGATGTAAAGCCGGAAGATATAACACTGGCATGGGTACCGGGAGCATTCGAAATACCACTTGCAGCAAAGAAAATGGCTATGAGTGGAAAGTATGATGCTGTTATATGTCTTGGAACTGTTATAAGAGGTGCAACAAGTCACTATGATTATGTATGTAATGAGGTTTCAAAAGGAATAGCTGCAGTATCACTGGAATCAGGTATTCCTGTTATGTTTGGTGTGGTAACGACAGAAAATATTGAGCAGGCTATTGAACGCGCAGGAACAAAGGCAGGAAATAAAGGTTATGATTGCGCACTTGGAGCACTTGAGATGATAGATCTTATGAAGAAGATGTAATATGATAAATAAAGATACAAAGATTTTATTTTTTGATATAGATGGAACATTGATTACTGATGACGGCAGAAGGTATTTCCCGGATAGTGCAAAAAAAGCACTGGCTCTTGCCCGTGAAAATGGACATCTCATATTTATAAATACAGGAAGAGTATATTGCAATATTACAGAAGAGATAAAGGCAGCAGGCTTTGATGGTTATGTATGCGGATGTGGTTCCTGTATCATATATAGAGATAAACAGATATTTTATAGTAAACTGTCAAAAGAATTGTGTTATGATACAGCCATAGCATGCCGGAGATATAATATGTATGGTATGTATGAGCATAGGGATAAGGTTTATGTAGACGGGAAAAATAAAGCTAATGAGTCCCTTATTGATATGGCAGGTTATTTCAGAAATAATGGAGTTTTTGTTGGTGAGGATATAGAATCGGAAGATTTTGTATTTGACAAATTCTGTGCATGGTATGAGGAAGATAATGAACATTTGCCGGAATTTCAAAGTTATGTAAATAAAAATTTTGATTATATTGACAGGGAAGGAAATTTCTGCGAAATAGTGCAGAAAGGATATAGTAAAGCTACCGGCATACAATATCTTCTGGATTATTTTAATCTGCCACTTGAAAATGCTTATGCATTTGGAGATGGGAATAATGATGAGCCTATGTTGTCTTATGTACCAAATAGTATTATAATGGCAAAAGGACCTGAAGAACTTAAGAAAAAGGTGATGATGGTTACTGATGATGTCATGGACAATGGAATATATAATGCAATGAAGAAGTTGGAGATTATTTAATGGAAGAAGAGTATAATAAGGTTTCGATGGCAGACCAGATAGCAATAGCTGTCAGCAGCCCCAAGAATTATAAGCATCTTACAAAGCTCAAAACAGGCAAAATAGTTGCATTCATGTTTGTTATTACATTTCTGCTTGTGTTTATTGAATTTGGCATAAATGTAATAACCTTTATGATAAAGAATGGTGGCTTTAGAAATCTTGCATTAAACAGAGTACCACAGTTTACTTATGATGGAAGTATACTGGATATGGATAGCGAGTTCGAAATGGCTGTTGGTGAACTGGAGATATATATTGATACCGAAAAAGAAAAGATTAGTATAGATGATATAAAAACTGATGGTGCATATATAGCTATAGGCGGTAAGAATATGGTTATGGGAATTGTAATTGGAGGAAAATCATATGAGTATATGAACTGTGGTCTTTCGATGCTGTTTCCTATAAGTCTTAATAACGATAAACTGGCAGGTTTTGCACCATATGTTTATGTATATATAGTTATTATGTATGCGTTTTATATGGTGGGAAAAATAATTAAGATGCTGTTTTATGCATTGATTTTTTCAATAATTGCAAATGCACTTGCAAATAATTTCCATACAGGACTAACATATGGACAAGTATTAAAGATATGCATATACGGAATAACTCTTGCTATGCTTATCAGTTCCGTAAATATGGCTGCAGGTTATCTGGTTTCAGAAACTTTTATAGCCATTATATCGGTATTTATTTCATTTACATTTATCAGTAAAGGGGTACTTAGTCATGCAGATTTAAGTGTACCACCGGGAGATATATATTAGGTGATTTTATGGAGATAGAGAAAAAATATTTAATACAAGATATACCTTTTGATTTGAAATCTTATAATGCATTTAAACTGGAGCAGGGGTATATATCTGTTCAGCCTGTTATCAGAATAAGGAAGGCTGATGATAAATACATTCTGACAGTGAAATCAAAGGGGCTGATGGAGAGACAGGAATATGAACTGCCTTTATCAGAAAATGAATATATGTCTTTGATGAATAAAGTGGATGGCAATCTTGTATCAAAAACAAGATATATAATACCACTTACAGATACAGATGGGACATGCGGTGATGTGGAAATTGATAAAGAATTGAATATTGAACTTGATGTATTTGCCGGAGATTTTGAAGGACTAATATATGCTGAGGTGGAATTCCCATCCGGTCAGTTGGCAGAACAATTTGTACCGCCTAAGTGGTTTTTCAAAGATGTAACTTTTGACAGCAGATATCATAACAGTTCACTTAGCAGTATGGATAAAAAAAATATAGCAGAGTTTTTAGTGCAAAGCAGAAGGAGGATAATATGAAGGTCAGAGTATTATTTGCAACAGGAAGTGAGGAAGTTGAAGCGCTTACCGTAGTAGATTTAATAAGACGTGCCGGTATAGAGTGCCTTATGGTTTCGGCTGAGGACAGTGATACAATAACAAGCTCTCATAAAGTGACAATCAGTATGGACGAAAAGTTGTCGGAGATATCTGATGATGCAGATATGATTGTTCTTCCGGGCGGTATTCCTGGTGTACCGAATCTTATGGCAAATGAAAAGGTAAAGGAGCTTGTAATTAAGCAGTATGAAGCAGGAAAGTATGTAGCCGCTATCTGTGCTGCGCCGACAGCGCTAGGAGCATTTGGAATATTGAAGGATAAGAAGGCAATTTGCTATCCCGGTATGGAGTCACAGCTTAACTGTGGAGAGGTTGTTATGGAAAGTGTAGTAAAGGATGGCAATATAATAACAAGCCGTGGACTTGGAACTGCCATACCATTTGCCCTTGCACTTATTGAATGCCTTAAGGGCAAGGAATGCGCAGATACAATTGCAGAGAAAATAGTATATGGACATTAAAATATCAGTCAGAAATCTTGTTGAATTTATATTCAGAAGTGGTGATATAAGTGATAGTAGTAATGGGACTCTGTCTAAAGAAGCAATGAATGCCGGCAGTAGAATTCATAGAAAGCTTCAAAAAAAGGCAGGGTCTTATTATAATGCAGAAGTTCCGCTGAAGCTTACAATAGAGCGTAATAGTTATAATGTGACGGTAGAGGGGCGGGCGGATGGTATTATAGAGAAGAATACTAATGTCACCATAGATGAAATAAAAGGAATCTACAAAAAACTTTCAGATATAGAAGAGCCGGTAAAGGTTCATAAGGCACAGGCAATGTGTTATGCATATATATATGCGAAATACAATAGTCTTGAAAAAATATGTGTACAGATGACTTATGTAAATTTAGATACGGAAGAAATAAAGCGCTTTAATGAAGAGTTTACTTTTGAATATCTTGAGGGATGGTATCAAAATCTCATAGATGAACTGCTTAAATGGGTGGATTATGCAGCAGAACATATAGAGAAGAGAGACATGAGTATAGCAAAGCTGGAGTTTCCGTTCGAATACAGAAAGGGACAGAAGAAAATGGCGGCATGTGTCTATAAGGCAATAGCAGACAAAAAGAATATGTTTGTTCAGGCACCTACAGGAATAGGCAAAACTATGGCGGCTGTTTTTCCTGCTATTAAGGCTTTTTCTACAGGACTTACCACAAAACTTTTTTATCTTACTGCAAAGACAATAGCACATACAGTAGCAGCATCAGCTATAGAAATGCTTAGAAAGCAGGAACTTGTATTTCAGACAGTTACAATCACAGCAAAGGAAAAGATATGTCTGTTGCCTGAAATGGAATGCAATCCTGAAAAATGTGCATATGCCAATGGACATTTTGACAGAATAAATGAAGCCTTGTATGATTTGATAACTCATGAGGAGTTTATTGATAGAAATGTGGTAACTGCATATGCAGGGAAACATATGGTATGTCCATTTGAATTGAGTCTGGATGCAACTTTGTTTGCTGATGGAATAATATGTGATTATAACTATGTTTTTGATCCCAGAGTAAATCTGAAACGGTTCTTTGCAAGTGATGGCAGGGAAGATGGAAAATACACATTTCTTGTTGATGAGGCTCATAATCTGGTAGACAGAGCATCGGCTATGTATAGTGCAGCACTTATAAAAGAAGATTTTCTTGATATAAAGAAAATTGTTAAAAAATATAGTGAAAAGACGGCAAAAAGTATCGATAAATGCAATAAGGAATTTCTTGCCCTTAAGAAGGAACTTGGCGGTGATAGGTATAATGTACTTGATGGTATAGGTGAGATTTATTTTAAACTGCTTAATCTTCACTCATATTTGGAAAGCTTTTTAGAGGATTATAAGCATATTCCGGAGCGTAAGGATGTATTGGAGTTCTATTTTAAGCTGACAAGCTTTCTAAATATATCAGAGCTCGTTGACGACAGTTATGTAATATATGATGAATTGTTGGATGATGGTACTTTTATGCTCAGGGAATATTGTGTTCATCCTGCAAATAATCTGAAATTGTGTCTTGATAAGGGGATATCTACAATATTTTTTTCAGCAACAATACTTCCTGTAAGATACTATATGGAGATGCTGTCAGACCAGCCTGAGGATTATGCAATATATATATCTTCTCCATTTGAGCAGGCGAACAGAAGAATTATGCTTGGACTTGATGTGACTACAAGATATACAAGACGTACAGAACAGGAATATGCAAATATATATGAGTACATAAGAAGTATGGTGAATGGTAAGCGTGGAAACTATATGGTTTTTTTCCCATCCTATCAGATGATGAATAAAGTATACGATATAGCTAAAGCAGATGAGGCAAATAATGATATTCATATTATAATGCAGAACCAGCATATGAATGAAGAAGAGAGAGAAGCCTTTTTAAAAGAATTTTCGGACAACGATAATATACTGTCATTTTGTATAATGGGTGGGATATTTTCAGAGGGAATAGACCTTGATGGTGAGAAACTTATAGGCGCTATAGTTGTAGGTCCCGGTATACCACAGGTATGTACAGAGAGGCGCATAATGATGGATTATTTTAATAACAGAAAGCGAGACCCGGATGATAGGGGAGGCACTCAGGATGGTTTTAAATATGCATATCTCTATCCGGGAATTAATAAAGTATTTCAGGCGGCAGGAAGGGTGATACGTACCGAAAACGACAAAGGTATTATATTGCTTCTGGACGAGAGGTTTGCTTCAAATGAATACTTCAGGCTGTTTCCTGTTGAATGGAATGATTATATGTGCGTAAACAGAAAAAATATCGCACAATATATTGATGATTTCTGGGCTAAATTCGACAAATAATTTGCATATACAAAAAATGGAAAAGATGATATAATCATATGCAATGCCGCCAAAACTAAATGAGGGGGCAATATATATTAAATATAGAGGGAAAGATATGATAAATATAACTGTAAAGGATATAATTAAGGCAACAAATGGCTTTCTGCTGTGTGGAGATGAAAATATAGTTTTAAATGATATTTGTATAGATTCGAGAAAAGTAAAAGAAGGGGATCTTTTTGTCCCACTTATTGGAGAAAATGTTGATGCCCATCGGTTTATTGAGTCTGCGATGGAAACAGGTACTGCAACATTGACAGCACAGCATGATAATGTTGTTATTTCAGATAAGCCATATATCAGAGTAGATGATACAGAAAAGGCATTGCAGGATATAGGTCTGTATATAAGAAACAGATATCATATGCCTGTTGTTGGAGTAACCGGAAGTGTAGGTAAAACTACGACAAGGGAAATGATTACTGCAGCAATATCAACAGCAAAAAAATGTTTCCATACAGAGGGTAATTACAATTCCCAGATAGGTGTGCCAATAACACTTTCAAAGATGACCGACGAGTATGAAGCCGCAGTTATTGAGATGGGTATTGGTAAGCCGGGAGAAATGAAATTGCTTTCTTCTATGGTTCAGCCTGATATTGCTGTAGTGACAGTAATAGGTGTGGCTCATATCGAGTATCTGAAAACACAGGAGAATATACGTCAGGAGAAGCTTGATATAATAAGTAATATGAGTGAGAATGGACTTCTTATTATAAATGGTGATGATCCGCTGTTGAAAGAAATTAAAAATTCCATGCCATGCAGAACAATGACATATGGCTGTGATGAGGAATGTGATTTCAGGGCAGAGAATATTCGTTTTGAGGATAACTATACTGTATATGATATGGTATATAAAAATCAAAAGACAACTGTGAAATTAAATGTAAGAGGAAAGCACAATGTCAGAAATTCTTTAGCCGGTATGGCTGTAGCTTATGAAATGGGTATTCCATTTGAAATTTCTTCAAAAGCATATGAGAACTTTCAGGGACAGAGACAAAGAATAATAAAGCTTGAGAACAGATATACAATATTTGATGACAGCTATAACGCAAGTCCTGACTCGATGAAAGCCAGTATAGATGTACTGTGTGATATGGAGTGTAAGGGCAAAAAATATGCTGTACTTGGTGATATGTTTGAACTTGGAGAGAAGAGTCTGGAATATCACAGGCAGATAGGTGCATACCTTTGCGATAAAAAGATAGATGGGGTAATAGTTATAGGCGAGCATGCGCAGGAGATAAAAAAAGTTCTTGATGCATGTGAAAATAAATATGCTACTACATATGCATTTGAGGATAATGAGGAGATAGCCATGACGCTAATGGGAATGCTTTCTCCGGATGACATAGTATTAGTGAAAGGCTCAAATGGTATGAATTTGAAAGAAATAGTCAATATTTTGTCTAATTAATTTTTTGATATGTACAAATGTACCATGAGAATTGCTGAGTCGGATATAATATTATGATTTTATTTGTGGAAAATGCTATTATTTTGACTTTATTTTGACATTTAGTACTACAAAATGGAGAAAAGAATTGACTAATATTGAAAAAAAGACAAAAAAGTAGTAATATCAACCTAGCACATTGAAGGAATGCACAAAGATAAAATATAAATATTATATATTTAAGTGGAGGGAATTGAAATGGCTACAGCTAAGAAGGAAGAAGAAGTTAAGAAGGTAACTAAGGCTACACCTGCAGATGCAGTTGCTAAGGTTGAAGCAGTTAAAAAGGCAGAGGCAGCAAAGAAGACAGCAGCTACAGCTAAGAAGGAAGATGCTCCAAAGGCAACAGCAACTAAGACAACAGTTGCCAAGACAACAGCAGCTAAGACAACAGCAGCTAAGAAGCCGGCAGCAGTTAAGACATCTGAGAAGATATTTATTGAGTTTGCAGGCGGTCAGATTGAGATGGCAGATGTTGTTGATAAAGTAAAAGCAGACCTTGGCAATAAGGCAGTTAAGGAATTGAATATATATTATCAGCCGGAGACATGCATGGTATATTACACAGCTGATGGCGAGACAGGTTCTTGCAGACTTTAATTGATAAATTATTTTGTAAAGAGAACAGCATTAGCTTCAAGAGAGAAGCTTATGCTGTTCTTTTGCATATAATAACAGAAATGTATATGTCAGTCATACTGACGTGCATTTTGTAGCAGGAACGCCGAGAAGTTCCTAAATATAAAACTTTATTTTGATGAAAAAGAGGTATGCAACATGAGCGACAAAAAAATAGGATTTATTGGCTGTGGGAATATGGCTACAGCGATTATGAAGGGCTTGATTTCAAAGGAAATATATGAGACAAACAATATATATGCATCTGATGCGTCTAGTGTGGCTGTGTCTAAGATAGAATCAGAACTTGGTGTTAAAGCAACTACTGATAATATTAATACGGTTGTAAATAGTGATATACTTGTGCTTGCTGTAAAACCACAGTATTATGAAGTTGTTATTAATGAAATTCGTGATAGCATAAAGCCTTCACAGATTATTATAACTATTGCACCGGGAAAGACACTGGCATGGCTTGAAGAGAAATTTGGAAAAGAAGTAAAACTTGTTCGTACCATGCCTAATACCCCTGCACTTGTAGGTGAGGGAATGACAGGCGCCTGCAGAAATAGAAATGTGAATGATGATGAATATAAAATAGTTCTGAAAATACTTGGAAGCTTTGGAGTAGTAGAAACTATTACTGAAAATCTTATGGATGTATGTGTATCAGTAAGCGGAAGTTCACCTGCATATGTTTATATACTTATTGAAGCTATGGCAGATGCAGCTGTTGCCGATGGTATGCCTCGAGATAAAGCATACAAATTTGCTGCACAATCAGTACTTGGAAGTGCGCAGATGGTGCTTGAAACAGGAAAGCATCCCGGAGAACTAAAAGATATGGTATGCTCGCCGGGCGGAACAACTATAGAGGCTGTAAGGGTACTTGAAGAAAAAGGATTCCGTTCATCTGTAATAGAAGCGATGAAAGCATGCGTAAGAAAAGCACGTGAACTATAAACGTTCACATGCTTCTTCTGAAATCCATACGCTTACAGAGCCACCGTCTACTTTAAAATCAGCACTGCCGGTTTCATCTAAAACTATTTTGTCAGGACAATTACCAAGTAAGTCTACAAAGATTTCTCCTGCGTGTTCTACACCCATACACATATATTTACTGCCGCATGGTCCATCACTCATGATAACAGCGAGACCGGAATGCTTCATGGACGGCAGACCACTTCTTGTCCAGCCGATGATATTCGCATGGTCAAAATAGTCTGTCTGAGTTCCATATGCATAGAGCTTTCGTGCTTTTATAAGCTCAGTGAGACCTTTTACAGGAGCAATACTGTTATGAGGGATTCCATATAAATCACCATAGAATATGCAAGGAATACCATCTTTTCGGAGCAGTATTAGAGAATATGCAAGCGGCTTAAACCATGCCGGAATAAATGATTCAAGTGCCTGACCGGGCTGGGTGTCATGGTTATCGACAAATGTTACAGCATATTCAGGCCTCTTCTCTACAAAAGTATTTGACAAAATATTTCTCATATCAAAGTTTCCATTGTTTGACGAGGCCTTATGTAGATTAAAATGGAGTGGCACATCAAATAAGTTTGCTACATGACCTGATGCGTCGAGATAATGACATAATGACGATACATCCGGACTCCAGTATTCAGCGACAGTAGGTAGTTCTTTGCCTGATTCATTCCTAAGTCTGGTCAGCCAGTGTGTATAAAAATTAAAGCGAATATGTTTTACTGCATCAAGGCGGAAACCATCGACATTGGTCATGTCCAGATACCATTTACCCCATCTGTCAAGTTCATCAATAACTTCCTGGTTGTCCATATCAAGGTCAGCACCCATAAGATAGTCATAATTTCCAAGTTCGGTATCTACATTTTCTTCCCAATTCTTCCCTTCAAATAGATATACACCGCTTTTGTGTTCTTTATCATCCCAGTCAACACCATCAAAGTGTGAGGCATTCCATGTGAAATCTGAATATTGTCCGTTTCTGCCTGGAAATGTATATTTTGTCCATGCAAGGATAGAGGAAGGGGAAGATATTGTATTATTTCTGTTATTACTGTCGTCCATAACGGCACGGACTTCTTCTGTGCCATCAGCTCCCATACGATGATTAAATACTATATCAGCATATACTTTAATACCGGCTGACTGAAGAGTCTTTATGGCATTAAGATATTGCTGCTTCGTTCCATATTTTGTTGATACTGAGCCCTTTTGGTCAAATTCACCCAAATCATACATATCATATACACCATAGCCAACATCGTGAATTCCGCCGGTGCATTTATAGGCAGGCGGAAGCCATATTCCTGTTATTCCTATATCATGTAATTTTTTAGCTTCAGATGCGATATGGTCCCAATGTTTTCCATCGTCAGGAAGGTACCATTCAAATCCCTGTAATAGAGTTAGTTGCTTGGATTTTGTACTCATTTGTATACTCCTTGTTTATTATCCATATTCGTCATACATTATATGGGACATTATATACCTTAAAATCAGGATGGTGAATAAAATGATAAATATTTAATATGTATTTAATATATTTTAAGCATAATACCAACAGCTTTCCAAATCGTCAGGTTGCAAAAGATTTGTAAATTGAAGTATAAGGGGAAACAGACGAAAGAAGGACCATCGTGAACGAATTAAATGATATAGGATGGTTCAGATGAAAAGCCACCGAAACTAAGTGAGGTGGCAATATATTATTATAGGGGGAGGAAAGTAATAATGCTGTTAATGGGAGCCAGAATTGCAGAATATCGTAAGGCAGCACATATGAGTCAGGAAGAATTTGCAGTTAAAATTGGTGTGAGCAGACAGGCAGTTTCAAAATGTGAGACTGCAGAAGATAAGGCACGTAGCCATTAGTTGTCCGGATTTTCAAAAATTATTACAGAGGGTTCGGTAGAAGTGAAGAATAAGACTTATTATTATTATACTTATTCTATTTTGACAAGCTCAAAAAATAAAAAAGAATATACTTATAATTTTGTAGCATATACAGATATGGAAGATGGAAATATCTATGAGATATATGGATATTCATATAATAATGAAGATGTAATGAATCCGGATTCTTATTTGGAAGTTATGAGTATTACAGAATAAATAGAAAAAGGCAGCAAAGTGGAGTGCTGCCTTTTTCTATTTATAAAGTATGTAAGATGGACTATAGAATTCCTTTTCTATATTCAGATATATAAAAGAGACTGCCATGATGATGGCAGTCTCACTTGTATTATTTTGTTACAAAATCTGAATAAGCTGTTGGAAGACCATGCTCTGTCGGATCAAGACCCTTGATTTCTTCTTCTTCAGAAACTCTAAGACCAACAGTCTTCTTAATTAACAGGAATACAAGGAAAATTGTAACAGCTGTCCATGCTGCAACAGTTACAAAACCAAGTAACTGTAATCCTAACTGATGGAAGCCGCCACCATAGAATAAACCAACTACACTGTCATTTCCGGGAACAGATGTTGTTGAGAATAAACCAACTGCTATTGTACCCCAGATACCATTTAAGCAATGTACGGCTACAGCACCAACAGGATCATCTACGTGGAGTACATAATCACAGAACCATACGCCAAATACTACAAGTAAACCGGAAACAGCACCGATAATTAATGATCCAAGTGCATCAACTGTATCACAAGGTGCTGTAATACCTACAAGACCTGCAAGCGATGCATTAAGACACATAGATACATCAGGCTTACCATATTTAATCCAGGTAAAGCACATACAAACAACTGTAGCAACAGCCGGAGAAATAGTTGTAGTAAGGAATATAGTTCCTAACTGTTCAAGTGAGCCTGCTGCAGCACCATTGAATCCATACCAACCAAACCAAAGAATAAATACACCAAGTGCACCGAGCGGAAGGTTATGACCAGGGAATGTTCTAACTTTAATTACCTTACCATTTTCATCTCTCTTAAACTTTCCAATACGAGGTCCAAGCATTGCTGCACCTATTAAAGCAGCTATACCACCTACCATATGTATGGCACATGAACCGGCAAAATCATGGAAACCGAGCTTTGCAAGCCAGCCGCCACCCCATATCCAGTGTGCTTCAATAGGATATATCAATAATGATATTAATCCTGAATAAATACAATATGATGAAAACTTTGTTCTTTCAGCCATAGCACCTGATACAATAGTAGCTGTTGTTGCACAGAAAACTAAGTTGAAAACGAAGTTTGACCAATCAAAATTAGCATAATCTGTTATCAGACTTAAACTTGGCTTACCAACAAATCCTCCTAAAGTATCATCACCTAATAATAATGAAGATCCTAAGAACATGAATGTAACGGTACCGATACAAAAATCCATCAGGTTCTTCATAATGATGTTACCTGCATTTTTTGCTCTGGTAAAGCCTGTCTCGACCATTGCAAATCCGGCCTGCATCCAGAATACAAGCGCAGCTCCTATAAGGAACCACACACCAAAAACTAATCCACTTACTTCTTCCATAAAAACTCCACCTTTCTTTTTTTGCGAGCAACCCAAAAAAAATAAGACCTGCTTTATCAGCTGTTGCTGAAAAACACGTCTTTGTGTATATGGGTTAATCAAATTTGTGTTGAGTATAATCCTATAAAATGATAAAATATTGAATAAATCAGACATAACATAACAAACCTTACAATATTAAGTGTAATATTAAAAAAATAAAGTTAAAATATGGAAAGGATTAATAAAATAATGCTAAATGATAAGAATAATCAGCAAATTATGCTTAAAACTATGACAAATTCATATTTTGAAGATTGTGAATATATGAAAGCAAGAGTAAAATATCCGTTCATTTATTACGAAGGAACAGCATTGGGAGGAATAAATATATGTCCGCAAAATAATCTGGCTGTAATATTTGTAAAAATGGATAATAAAGATGTATTTACAATAGACAGCAGAAGTATAGATAAAGCACAACATATTGCAGGGGATACTATCAGATATATTGGTATGCAGTTTGGCAGCAGGATTAGACTTGACCAGGAGATATCCATAGAAGATATAATAAAGGGAATGATGATGAATAATGCGCAGGAACTTTCAAAATTATTCGACATCGAATCAGCGAGAGAAAGACAGATTTTCATTTATACATATATAAGAAAAAGTAACTGCTTAAATATAGCAGATGGATTGTCTTATAATATACAAAAAGATATAGAAGCATCGCATGGAAGAATACGGGTCTGGGAATTGGCAGAAAAGTATGGATATTCAGAGAGACATATAAACAGAGTATTTAGCGGAACTTATGGACGAGGCCCTAAGGTATATGGAAGAATACAGAGAATATATGAAACTGTGATAAAAATGTGCAATGATACGAATGAAGAAATCACATCATATATGGAAGGGTTTGGATATGCCGACCAGGCCCATTTTCAAAGAGAATTTAAATGGTATACAGGAATTACACCAGGACAGTTTATCAGGAATATGCATAAGCAGAATATTTAGAAATATAAAAATACCTCCTAAGTAGATTTTAGTTATTTACCTTATCTACTTAAGAGGTATAATATCATACTCTTCAAATGTGGTATTAAAAAAATATTTTTAGATAGCTGTTTCTCCTCGTTCGCCTGTTCTGATACGAACTACATCATTAACATCATATATAAAGATTTTTCCATCACCAAATTTACCGGTAGATATTTTCTCACATATAGTAGTAATTATTTTTTCTGCTACATCATCAGCAGCAATTGTTTCAATTTTAATTTTTGGAATAAGGTTTACAACATATTCGCTACCTCTGTATGTTGTTTTATAACCCTTCTGATTACCATAACCCATGATATTTGATACCATAGCACCAGTTGATTCACATTCATCCAGGATAGCTTTTACATCATCAAGTTTTTCTGAACGAATTACAATTTCAAGCTTCTTCATATTGCAGTCCTCCCTGTTATATTTTATTCCTGCGTTCAATAATCCAAATGGATGTGGCTCTGGATATCCATTGGCAGATACCGCAGGGCGTTTGACTTGTTGGAATAATTATAGCATAGTGATATTTTGAATTCTACCGAATTTTTGAAATGCCAAATTTTATAAAATTATGTTAAGGACACAATAGTATTTTTTTATGTAGAACCTGCTGTTTACTTTATTTTATTAAGTGACGCCGAAGACCATGTGAATTAACAAAAATAAGGTAGTAGTAATTTTGATACATTGTGTGTTATACTATGTGAAAAGCTAAAAAGATAATATACATATGGAGGTAACCTATGTCTGATATTATAGACAATGTAGAAAATAAAAACGAAGATAAAGATGATGATTACGAGAAATATTGCTATTTGTGCAGAAGACCTGAGAGTGTAGCCGGAAAACTTGTGAGCATGCCTGGAGGCATAAATGTATGCCCTGACTGTATGCAGAAGACATTTGACAGCTTTAATAACTCGGGGCTGGGTGGTATGCAGTTTATTGATTTGACAAATATGCCGTTTGGTAATATTGACATGTCAAAATTTGCAGCACAGAATGATATTCCAAAATCACAGAAAGTAAAGAAGAAGGCTGAAAAACCTAAAAAGGAAGAACCGGAGCTTTTTCTAAGTACAATTCCGGCACCGCATAAGATAAAGGCAATGCTTGATGAATACGT